>CANGEZ010000313.1 GCA_947452875.1 Chitinophagaceae bacterium | reverse complement strand
GGCAACGCTCTATTTATAATATCGGTATGTCCTAATGTAATAGGGTCAAATGTTCCGGGGAAAAGGGCTATGCGTTGCATGTTAAGGAAAGTTTGTTGTTTGGTGTTTTGTGTTTGGTGTTTGGATTTAACTACTCAATTCCTTTTTTCCAGAT
The DNA here is from genome assembly GCA_947452875.1 of Chitinophagaceae bacterium. Classification (GTDB taxonomy): domain Bacteria; phylum Bacteroidota; class Bacteroidia; order Chitinophagales; family Chitinophagaceae; genus Ferruginibacter. The sequence continues at coordinate 2,878 of CANGEZ010000313.1, read as the reverse complement.
AACAAATATAAAACCGCCATTCTCACTGCGACTCCGTTTTCCACTTGTTTTAAAATGACTGAATTTTTGCTATCTGCCACATCACTATCAATTTCAACACCGCGGTTAATTGGACCAGGGTGCATGATGACAATATCTTTATCTATTTCGCTCAACAGCTTTGAAGTAACACCATAAGCCCTGTTATACTCACGTAATGAAGAAAATAATACCTGATTTTGACGTTCAAGTTGAATGCGTAATACGTTGGCCACATCACACCAAGCCAAAGCCTTTTTCAAATTGTATTCAATCTTCACCCCCAATGCTGCTTCCATATATTTGGGCATTAATGTAGGCGGACCGGATAGCATCACTTCTGCGCCCATTTTAGTGAGCAAATAAATATTACTTAAGGCTACTCTAGAATGCATAATATCGCCAATCAATAAAATCTTTTTGCCTTCCAGCGTTCCCAATTTTTCTGTTATTGAAAATGCGTCGAGTAATGCCTGTGTGGGATGTTCATTGATTCCATCGCCTGCATTTACAATAGCGGTATCAGGAAGATGTTTGGACAAGAAGTGCGGTGCACCGCTGGCACTGTGACGCATCACTACCATGTCCACTTTCATGCTTAAAATATTATTGACGGTATCCAGCAAAGTTTCTCCTTTAGAAACAGATGAAGCTGATGCGGCAAAATTGATGGTATCTGCACTCAGTCTTTTTTCCGCCAACTCAAATGAAATCCTTGTTCTTGTTGAATTTTCATAAAACAAGTTAACAATGGTAACATCACGTAACGAAGGAACTTTCTTAATTGGACGCTGTAAAACTTCTTTGAATTGCTGTGCAGTTGATAAAATCAATGAAATATCAGAAGGAAGTAAATCTTTAATGCCCAATAAATGTTTTGTAGATAGTTGCATTAAGGAGCGAAGTTATAGAAAATTATAAAATCAATTTTAAAAAATAATAAATCAAATTCAATTCGATGATCAATACAAGACAACTTGATTGTGCTCATTATCCACTTTCACTTTCTGTGAAGCGGTTGTATCAATTGCGATCCCATAAAAATCGGGCTGTATCGGCAACTCACGATTAAATCTCCTATTCACCAACACACAAAGCATTACTTTTTGAGGTCTCCCAAAATCCTGCAAGGCGTCTAATGCTGCGCGAATTGTTCGACCCGTATATAAAACGTCATCTATCAAAATCACTTTCTTCCCTTCTATCGATTGGGTGAGTGTGGTTTCTTTTGGGATATGCAATTCCTCCCTAATATCGTCTCTGTAAAAAGTAATGTCAAGCAGACCATAGCTTGGTTTTTCAGCAGAAATTTCACTGATAAAATCAACTATTCGATTGCTAATTTGAACGCCTCTTGGTTGGATGCCTACAATAACAATGTCTGATAAATTTTCATTGTTTTCAAGCAACTGATAAGCCAAACGTTTGATAGTAAGGTCTAATTGCTCTGGAGAAAGTAATACTTGCATGTTGCTAAATTACTGAAGATTTATTCAAAAATTAAAAAGCCCGGAATTTAAGATCCGGGCTTATGTAAATTTTTATTTTTTTAAACTGATTTCTTTTTTCAATACGTCCAATTCATCCCATTTCTCTGCAGCAGCTAATTTGGCTTGCTTTGTCCAAGTAGTAAAGTAATTTGCTTTATCAGTCAAACCTGCACTTTCAATAATCAACAATAATTTTTTCATGGTGCATTTGCCAAGGTCTTTGAAAGTGACAATGCCATCTGCTTTTAATACCGTCTGGATATTTTTGGTAACACCCACAACTAAAGTAAGATTATCATCAGATTTCGAAATCACTTTAGCTTTAGGAGCTTTAGTTTCAACCTTTGCGGTAGCTTTCTTTGTTGATTTTTTTACAGAAATAGATTTTGATGTAACTGGCACATCTATTACACAATTTTCAATGGTTTGACCATATGCCACTACCGACTTTTTAGCATTATTATCATTTACCCATCTACCATCGCTAAGTAAATATCTGTATTCATATGTTTTGCCTTCAGTAAGAAAAAGCTCAGCGCCGAAAGAGCCATCTTCATATTTTTCGAGATAAATTCCTTCTGCTGTATTCCAGTTATTGAAGTCACCAACTAAAATTCCGTGTGTGGCACCTGCTACATAGTCAGATGGCAAATTAAATAACACTTTCTTTGTCATATCTTTAAATTTCTCCCCTTAATGCTGAATTTTTAAAAAAGTAACCCAATTTTTATTAGAAAATGTTCAATTATTTGTTCTTTTTTTACTTTTCCATCATAAAGGGATATCCGAAATTAACCGCAGGATTAAAAGTTTCTTTGATTGTTCTTGCACTTAACCATCTGTATAAGTTTAGCATTGATCCTGCTTTGTCATTTGTACCACTAGCTCTTGCTCCACCAAAAGGCTGTTGGCCAACAACGGCTCCTGTTGGTTTATCGTTGATATAAAAATTGCCGGCGCTGTTTCTGAGTTTGGCAGTAGCTAATTCTACAGCATAACGGTCTTGTGCAATTACTGCTCCAGTTAGTGCATAAGCCGAAGTACCATCCACCAATTTCAATGTTTCCTCAAACTTATTTTCATCATAAACATAAATGGTAAGAACAGGTCCAAAAATCTCTTCACACATGGTTGTGTATTTTGGATCTTGGGTTTCGATGATTGTTGGTTCGATAAAATAACCATCCGTTTTATCGCATTTACCTCCTACCCAAATTTTCACATTGCTATCGCGTTTTCTTGCCGCTTTAATATAACCTTCAATTTTATTGAAACTTTTCTCGTCGATTACAGCATTGATGAAATTGGTAAAATCTTCTACAGTTCCCATTTTCATTGATTTCACTGCTTCAACCAGTTTCTTTTTCACT
>CANGEZ010000312.1 GCA_947452875.1 Chitinophagaceae bacterium | reverse complement strand
TATACTGTTTTTATCAGCGGCTCTTTCGACAATCCGGAAAATGCAATCATTTATACTCCTGTTGAACGGTTGTTTCACCATTCGCTTCCTGATAAAGAAAAGTTTTTGTCTTTTGAACGCCTTTGGGAGATTTATGAAACAGAGAGCGCCATGCCAGAAGAAGATAATTTTTATGAGTATGGCAAGCCAGAAGAATCAATAATTGGTGCTTTGAAAAAAATAAGCTGGGACGCTTTCGTGGCTACTAAAGGTAAAGGATATACGAGAGTAGATATCAGACAGGACGGGGCTTCAGGAAAACTTTATGTACTTGAGCTAAATGCTCAATGTGGAATTAGCGAGGATGAAAACTTTACCTCAATTGGGGCTATTTTAAAAGTAACCGGCAAATCTTTTAGCTTACTTGTAGAAGAAATTCTTGTTGATGCTGTACATCGTGGTCGGGAAAAACTATTGACATTTATTGAAAATAAAAAACAACATAATTAGTTTAATTCCATGTCTGCTTCCAATATCATCAATAATGTCGACCTTAAAAAAGTTTGTGTTTTGCTTCCCGATTATACAACTTCAGATGTCGATTACCAGCACTACGACCCACCTCGCAACTTATCTAATTTTCTTCCGGGCGTTGAAGTAGAACATGTTTTTCTTAATAAACTCACCACTTATAAACAGCTCAAGGATTTAAGTAAAAAAGGATTTGATGTTTTTGTAAATCTTTGCGAAGGTTATTTAGATTGGAGTGTTCCATCTATTGATGTTATTTATTTTCTCGAATTATTGAAACTGCCTTTTACGGGTCCCTCCTCTTTATTGTACGACCCAACTAAAGAGCTAATGAAATATGTAGCCTATACCCAAAACGTAAACACTCCTGCATATGTTCTTATTGAAAACCTTGAAGACCTTTCTTCGTGTAACCAATTACGTTATCCTTTATTTGTAAAGCCTTCTAAAGCTGGAGATAGTCTTGGTATTGACGACCTTTCTCTTGTTAATAATTATGATGCGTTGGTTGAAAAAGTAAAATCAATATTTGAAGAATACGGTCCTGTTTTGGTTGAAGAATATATAGAAGGAAGAGAGTTTACGGTTATGCTTATACGCAATCCGGACGAACATTATGGTACTGTTGTTTTTAAACCCGTTGAGTATATATTTCCTTCAGGAAAAAAATTTAAGACGTATGCATTAAAAACATCTGAACTGCATACGGATGCCAATCGTTTAGTTGATGACCCCGAACTAGAAGATAAATTAAAAAAGGCTGCTACAGATATTTTTAATGGCTTTGGGGGTGTTGGTTATGCGCGCCTTGATTTCAGAATGAACAGCAAGGGCGAATTATTTTTTCTTGAAATCAATTTTACGTGCTCTGTGTTTTATACCGATGGTTACGAAGGGTCTGCTGATTATATTTTAAAAATGGATGGAACAGGTCAAGAAATGTTTTTAAAAATGATCATTCATGAAGGAGTGAAAAGATATAGAAAGGGGCAAAAGAAATATAAAATGAAGGGCAACTCTATTTCAGGATATGGGATTTATGCTACTTGTAATATTGATGCCGGAGAGGTTGTTTTTAAAGGGGAAGAACGTTCGCAAAGAATTGCCACTTCTTCATATATCAACAAAAACTGGTCTGTTAAAGAATTAGAAAATTTTAAAAAATACGCCTATCCCATCAGTAATGAGGTATTTTTGCTCTGGGATGAAAATCCGGAAGGCTGGGCACCACAAAACCATTGTTGTGATGCGAATACTCAATATTTCGGACTTGATGTTATTGCGTTGCATCCAATAAAAATTGGCGAAGAGCTTACTCTTGATTACGCTGATTTTTTAGATGAACATATGGAGCCTTTCAATTGTCGATGTGGTTCAAAAAACTGTAGGGGTCTAATAACCGGTATTCTAGGAAACTCGGTTAGCAATAGAACTAAAAAAGATTAATTTTTACTCCTCATTAAATTTTTGTGTGTGTTTCGTGTCTGAATGGTCACTTCGTTTTTTATTATTAATATCTATGTTTAAAATATCAATATTAAGTTCGCTAATTAAAGAATACCGTTTAAAACTTTTTTTAACCTACTCTCTTTTTTCTCTAGAAATGCTGGGTGCTTTGCTAAGGCCCTTTTTTTTGGGTTTAGCCATTAATGATCTAATTAAAGGCAGCTATCACGGTTTAATTATTTTATCAATTATACATCTTTGTTGGTTGATTATCGGCACGATTCGACATATGTATGATACAAGAACGTTTACATCGATATATACATCAATGGTTACGCGCTTTTTATCAAAAAGAAATCAAAATGCCGACGTTTCAACCTTAAGCGCACACTCTACGCTCTCAAGGGAACTTGTTGATTTTCTAGAAACAGATTTGCCTTATATAATAGAGGCTTTTTACAATATCGCAGGTTCATTGATTCTGCTTTATTTTTATAAAAGCAACGTGGTGTTAATTTGCTTTGCTATTTTATTTCCTGTTGGTATCATCAGTTATTTCTATGGAAAAAAAATGAAGGCGTTAACCCAAATGAAAAATGATGAATTGGAAAAACAAGTTAGTGTAATTGCCATTGGAAATAAAGAGTCTATTAACAGACATTATAATAAACTCAGAAGTTTACAGATTAAAATATCTGACAAAGAGGCCTGGAATTTTGGAATGATTGAGCTATTGGTTTTAATCGTAATTGGTTGTTCGCTAATTATTTCTTCAAAAATATTTGGTACTATTTTGTTGGCTGGAAATATTATTGGTATCTACAATTATATTTTAAAATTTGTTTCGGGACTAGACACGATACCTTATACCGTTCAACGTTTTTCTTTACTTAAAGACATTATAAAAAGAATTGAAAATCATTCAGAGAAAATTCAAACACCAAACAATACCGATAAGCTTTCCGAAAATAAATATAGTCAGGGTGTACTAAAATTATCTGCTTAATCTATTTCTGTTTTTTAAATAAACATTTCATTTTTGATGATGATACACCATTCGTTGTTGATTGTAAAGTA
>CANGEZ010000311.1 GCA_947452875.1 Chitinophagaceae bacterium | reverse complement strand
TAATAAGAAAGTAAAAATAAGGAATAAGGAAGTGGCGATTAGCACCTTAAATTAGCATAACACCAAACACCAAACAATAACCAATTCGTGAATTCGTGGCTAACCCAACCTTCGTGTTACTTTGTGCCTACGAGTCTTTGTGGCTAAAAAATCATTGCGACTTTGCCCCCTTGCGTTCCTTGCGTGAAACAATTAAATAACAAACATCATTTTGGCGCAGTTGCCCATAAAAGGTAAATTGCAAAACATTCATTCAACAACCAATCATGAATATCGCAATAGTATGTTATCCCACGTTTGGAGGCTCCGGCGTTCTGGCTACAGAGCTTGGAAAAGTATTGGCCGAAAAAGGTCACAATATTCATTTCATCACCTACCAGCAACCTGTGAGATTAAGCGGATTTCATGCTAATATTTTTTATCATGAAGTAAGGGTACCAACCTATCCTTTATTTGATTTTCCTCCCTATGAAACAGCATTAGCCAGTGCCATGGTGGATGTAGCCAATAACCATGACATAGATATATTACATGTTCATTATGCCATTCCTCATGCATCAGCAGCTTATATGGCGAAACAAATTTTGATGAAACAAGGAAAACGACTTCCTGTCATTACCACTTTACATGGCACAGATATCACATTAGTAGGAAGAGACAAAACTTACAGTCCAGTTGTAACTTTTTCTATGGAAGAAAGTGATGCCCTTACTGCAGTTTCTGAAAATCTCAAAGAAGAAACGTATCGCAACTTCTCCATACAAAAACCAATTGATGTTATTTACAATTTTATAGACATCAAGAGATTCAACAGAAAACCTGTTGATGCATTTAAAAAATTGATTGCCCCTAATGGCGAAAAGATAATTGTGCATGCATCCAATTTTAGAAAACTGAAACGCATACAAGATGTGGTAAAAGTCTTTCTAGAAATTGACAAAAAAATCCCTTCAAAATTACTGTTGATTGGTGATGGACCCGAACGTCCCGAAATAGAAGCGTTTACGCGTACCTGTAACCAATGTGGTGAAATTAAGTTTTTAGGAAAACAAGAACAGATAGAAGACATTTTACCAATTGCCGATTTATTTCTTTTACCCAGTGAATATGAAAGTTTTGGATTGGCTGCTCTTGAAGCCATGGCTGCTGAAGTACCAGTAATATCAACCAATGCAGGCGGTTTACCCGAAATAAATATCAATGGCTTTTCTGGTTATATGAGTAATGTGGGAGACATTAATGATATGAGTAAGAATGCAATCGCCATACTTTCTGATTCGGCAACTCATCTTCAATTTAAAGCTAACGCATTAGCACAAGCAAAACGTTTTGGAATTGATACCATTGTTCCTCAGTATGAGGCATTGTATGAGAGAGTTATTTCAATTTGATAATTAAATAATTTGATGATTTGGTAATTGAGCGCTAAATCATCAAATCACCAAATTGAAACATTATCAAATTGTTTTCCCTACCTCCTCTTCAACCATTTCTCCGGATCGTAGTTACTGGTTTCATTACTGATATAAAAATCAATGGCGCCAATGCCATCAAAATTAGCAGCAACTCTTCCTAGTGTTTGTCCTGTTCTTATGCTTTGTCCTTTGGAAACAGTTACGCCCGACAAATTACTATAGGTGGTAAAATAACGACCATGTTGTATAATCACCACAATCATGTCTTCAATGGGTTTTACTGCAGTTACAGTACCATCAAATACTGCTTTAACAGGTGTTCCAATTTCAGAAGAGATAGTTACAGAAGTTACATCCATAATCGTTCCACTTGGTAAAGTGTTTGCACCATAATGCATTAAGATTACGCCTCTGTCGAGCGGCCAAGGCAATGCGCCTCTGTTCTTTTCAAATGAAGCATTTAGAGCGGTGTTTTCTGAATTCAGCAAAACGCTCTCCGGTGCTTTTGGTGCAGGTGATGGTTTGGGTGTAGCAACCACTGTTGTTTTAGTGGGATTGGTTTTTACATCATTTGATGCATTAGCAGTTACGTTCGCTTTGGCTATTCGATCTGCTTCTTCTTTTAATCTTTTCTTTTCAGCAGCAGCTTTTGCCATAGCTTCTTTTCTGGCTTCTTCCTGAGCAGCACGTATCGCAGCAGCAATGGCTGTGTTTACTTTCTGCATTTGCTTCTGCTTGGCCGCGATTTGTTTATTGAGTTGTTTTCCTTGTTTTTTTAATTCTGCAATTACCCTGTCTTTTTCTTTTTGCTGAATTTCCAATATCGCCATCTCTTTGCTTTGCACTTCAAGCACCTGATTTTTTTGATTTTTGGTGCCATTCAAATCCTGAATTCTTTTCTTTCTCAAATCCTGTGTACGAACAATGTTGTCTCCCTGCATCTCTCTGTAACTCCGATAACTTTTTAAATAAGATATTCTTTTGATGGCATCATTGAAATTGCCTGAAGAAAAAATAAAATTTAGAAAATCATAACTGCTTCTGTTCTTGTAGGCATATACCATACTCTTGGCATATTCTTGTTTCAAAGTATCCAATAACAAATCATAACGACGCACATCTTTTGAAATCGTGTACATATTGTTATCAAGCATGTGCAAATCACGATTGATATTATCGATGACCCTGTCTTGTAAATTAACTTTTTTAGAAATCAGATTGTACTGAAGAAGATTTTCTTTGGTTTGAGCTTTGTTGCTATTGAGTAATTGTTCTGTTTCCTCAATTTCTTTTTTCAATTGTTGCCTTTGTTTCTCCAATTCTTCCCTAGATTTTGGCTGAGCATATACCACCATAGTCATGGTTAGAAAAGCCAAGATGGAAAAAATGAGTTTTGTCATGTATAGAATTTAGGGGTATGCAAAAATACAAAGGCTAATCTAATAAATAACCTCAATAAAGCAATTAATACTTATTATAATTACTTTTTAGTTCTATTTTTTCTGGTATAATGCCGATTTAACAACTGTTTGGGACAATTCCATTGGACCATTACAGATGTTTAATCGGTATAACATTTATTTGAGCTTATAATTTTTGGGTATGTTAAATGAAATGGAAACTTCTTT
>CANGEZ010000310.1 GCA_947452875.1 Chitinophagaceae bacterium | reverse complement strand
GTTGTGCCGAGTGCTCCCGAAGTCACAATCAGGCAAACATTGTATAAGCCGGAAACTGAGTACGTATGAACCTGGTTGCTCAAATTCTGAGTTGTAACATTCATTCCGTCGCCAAAACTCCAGTTACATAAAACCGGAGAATTAGGTCCTACTGTAGAGCTATTTACAAACTCATACACATTAGTTTGGTTATTAACCATTACTGCAGAAAATGAAGCAACAGCGCTGCAAGGTGTATTGCAAACTATGGTCACCACTTGCCATGTACTATCCTGGCAAATCAAGTTTCCATTGTTGTCAATTTGTTGTACCTGATGATACACAGTATAAGTGCCACATGTTGCGAAAGTGTGCGATGGATTGGCTAATAAGCTACTTGAAACACCGTCTCCAAAATACCAAGTATTGACAAGAGAAGAGTCAGTTGAACTTGCAGAGATAAACTGAACAGTATTGTTGTTTACTGAAAAAGTAAATTGTGCTGAGCAATTGTTGTTATTGGCAAAGCTTGTTTGTAATAAAACAAAAAACGCCAAAATGATAGTTGTGTAAATTTTTTTCATCGTGTTGTTTTAAGATGATGATAACCTTTAAACTGAAAGATGCTTTGTTTAAAGATATAGTTGTTTAAGCGAGCAAAAATAGGGCAAAAAGGGGAAGGGGAGGGTGATTTGTGGAAGAATTTTGGGTAGTTGCACTCGTAATATTGCGATATTGCAATATTGCAATATCGCAATATTACGTCCACACAGCTGACATGACCAAATTTTTCGCCTGATATTTCTTTACCACCACTGAACTTTCTTCAACGACCATTTCCACCATAAAAAACATAAAATCAACAGATTAGATTTTATTATCTTCAAAATCCTCAAAATCCTTGAACTGAAAAACCAATCAAAACTGCCGAAGTTTACATTATCTTTGCCCCCTAATTTTTAAATCATGAAGTGGTTGAATCTCTTTATTAAATTCCGTCTTTGGCTTGGATTAGTGCTATTGGCGTTAGCTATTTATGTAAATGTCGAAGCCGGTTTCTGGCCATCATTCATAATTTATTTACTAGCGGTGATTTGCATTTTGGGTCATTTTTTACTCGGTCCCATGCGTTTGATACAAAATGCCATGGAAGTTGGAGATATGGAAGAAGCCAAGAAAATAGTTGATTCTATTAAGTTTCCTGGGTTATTAATCAAACCTATTCGTTCTGTTTACTACACCATTCAAGGAAATATGGCGATGGTAAATCAGGATTTAGAAGGAGCTGAAAAATTAATGAAAAAAGGATTGTCTTTAGGAGGATCACTTACCCAGCAAGCAGAAGGACCAACTAAATTACAGTTAGGAATGTTATGCATTCAAAAAGGCGACATGAAACAGGGCGAAGCCTATATTCGTCAGGCCATCAGATCTGGATTGCCCGATAGTGAAAACAATGCAGCTGCTTATTTACAGTTATGTTCTATCATGATGAACAAAAGAGAATTCAGAGCGGCGAAAGAATATTTCAAAAAAGCAAAATCATTTAAAGCTACAACACCACAGATTGTAGATCAGATTAAGCAGATTGAGAAGTATATTACGAGAATGCCGGGTTAGTCAATTTGGTAATGAGTTGATTTGGTAATTTGAAAATGCTATTTTGTATTTATTACATTTTCAAATTATCAAATTGCCACATTAAACATTTCTTCCACCACTTTATACCGGTAATCAAATATCCCCTTCAGTTGTTTCTTCACAAACAAGGCATGTGCAATATCTCCTAAAAATCCAAGGGGTAGTTTATAATGAACGATGTCGGTCATTTCAACACCACCTTCAACTTCTCTAAAATGATGCTGGTGATGCCAAAGTGAATAGGGACCAAAGCGTTGTTCATCGATGAAAAACTTTTTATCTTCAACTTGTGTTATTTCTGTCATCCAGTAAATTGGAATGCCTAAAACCGGACTCACCTTATATTCAATGATTTGTCCGGGATACATTTTTTCTCCATGATGTTTTGAAATGATCTTAAATCCCAGTTGAGAAGGTGTTATTTTTTGAAGGTTTTTCGGACTGCTAAAAAAATCCCAGGCTTCGTCCATGCTGATTTTCAATAATTGAACGGTTTTGATGCTGTATACTTTGCTCATGAATTTATAACAATGCATTTGATAAATTGTTTGGTGTTGATAAAAGTTTAAAAGGTTCAATAGGTTCAAAAAGTTCAAATATCCCTTCACGATTTTGGAGTCTCTGAAACAATTTTCAAAAAACGCCAAACACCAAACGCCAAACATTTAACTTTGCCCCCATGTCAAATCAAAGTCAAAAACTCCGAGATAATTACGAAAAAGAATACCTCAAACTCAACTCACAGCAACGATTAGCCGTTGATACCATCGAAGGTCCGGTAATGGTGATTGCTGGTCCGGGAACAGGTAAAACACAAATATTGGCAAGCCGAATTGGTAAGATATTATTAGACACCGACACCGCTCCAGAAAATATTCTTTGTTTAACTTACACCGATGCAGGCGTAGTAGCCATGAGAAAAAGGTTACTTCAGTTTATTGGTCCGGATGCTTACAAAGTAAACATTTTCACCTTTCATGCATTTTGCAATGAAATCATTCAAGACAATCTTACCCTGTTTGAAAAAAATACTTTAGACCCAATTTCAGATTTAGAAAAAATTCAGTTGTTCAAAGAATTGATTGACTCTCTTCCAAAAAATCATATTTTAAAAAGATACAGAGGCGATGTGTATTATGAAGCCTATCCATTACAGGGATTATTCAGTGCGATGAAAAGAGAAGGTTGGACGCCGGATTTTTTGATACAAAGTATTGATACCTATCTTAAAGAACTCCCACAAAACGATGCCTTCATTTACAAAACTAGCAGAGCCGGACAATACAGCAAAGGCGATCTTAAACCAACTTATCACGACGAAGTGGAAAAGATGGAAAAACTCAGAGCTGCTGTAAATGAGTTTCCGCGCTTTACGGAGATGATGCGCAAAATGAATCGTTATGATTTTGATGACATGATCAATTGGGTGTTGAAAG
>CANGEZ010000309.1 GCA_947452875.1 Chitinophagaceae bacterium | reverse complement strand
TTTATCAAGCGTTTCCAATAAACGCGGATGAACAAAATAACTCTGAAAGCCAATGTGGTTGTAATGCTTTACCCAATTAGGTTCGCTGGTGAGCATTTCTAAAAGAAAACTATCATTTTTAAGTACACTATCGCCACGCAAGTCAATCAACGAGTCAATACAAGTAGCTTCAATAACTTGGTTTAACGATTTATAGGCATTGTATTGAGCTAATGTGATGTCGTGTGAGCCACCTAAAATGATAACAGTCTTTCCCATTTTTATCAACTCAGCAGCCACCGTTTGAAGTGCAGCATAACTGTCGAGAATGCCTGCTCCTTTTTTAATGTTTCCAATATCAGCAATCTGAATGTCAGTATGCCAGCAATGTAATGGGTAAAATTGTTTTCTTATTTTATCAGGAGCAGTTGAATATTCTTTATCAAAACCGATTCCTCTGCTTTCACCGATTCCTACCAATACGAGTTCAACGTCTGTTAAATCCGGCATCTCTTTTTCAAAAACTCTAATATGTTTGGCGAATTGCCCATCAGTATATTCATTATCTCCATTAAGTTCGTAAATATTGATGGGGGATAAGAAATCAGTTAAATCTAGCATGTAATTAATTTTCGCAAACCTAATTCATTAGCCCGAATTCAAATAAATCCAAAGCCTTTTTTTATGAAGAATCTTTTATTTGTATTCAGTAACTTTGCGCCTGAATAATTAACCGGGCTTACCGGATGATTTTAATTGAAAAAGATGACAGAAAAAAACGAATTACTTCAGGAAGTTGTAATCAAATTTGCAGGCGATAGTGGCGATGGCATGCAGCTTACCGGAAGTCAGTTTACTAACAATACAGCTTTATTAGGACTTGATTTGGCTACTTTTCCGGATTTCCCTGCGGAGATCAGAGCCCCAATAGGTACTCTACCCGGAGTAAGTGGATACCAGCTTCGTTTTAGCAGCGACAGAATCTATACTCCTGGAGATGAATGTGATGTGCTAGTAGCCATGAATGCAGCGGCCTTGAAAGTGAATATGAAAGCCATTAAAAAAGGTGGTAAAATTATTGCGAATATCGATGGCTTTGATGCAAAAAATTTAAGACTAGCCAATTATCCTGATGGCGTAAATCCTTTGGAAGACAATAGTCTGAATAATTACGAGGTGATTAAAATGGATGTCACCAAAATGACTCGCGAAGCCTTGAAGGATTTTACCATGGGCACCAAAGAAAAAGACAGGGCCAAAAATATGTTTGTACTCGGTTTCCTTTATTGGATGTATAACAGAGACATGGACAACACGGTTACTTTCTTGAAAGAGAAATTTTCAAAGAGACAAGATATTCTGGATAGCAATATCAAAGTTTTACAAGCAGGTTATAACTATGCCGATACTACTGAAACTTTTACCGGAAGATACTCTGTAGAAAAAGCGAAAATGGAGCCGGGGATTTATCGTTCCATCATGGGTAATCAGGCATTGGCTTATGGTTTGATAGCGGCTTCACATCAATCTAATCTAAATTTATTTTTAGGGAGTTATCCCATAACACCTGCCTCAGATATTTTACATGAATTAAGTCGGTATAAAACTTTTGGCATCAAAACCTTTCAGGCTGAAGATGAAATTGCAGCCATAACTTCGGCTATTGGTGCTAGTTATGGTGGGTCGATTGGTGTCACTACTACTTCTGGTCCGGGTATGGCATTAAAAACAGAAGCCATGGGATTGGCAGTAATGCTTGAAATTCCATTGCTTATTTGCAATATACAAAGAGGCGGCCCAAGTACAGGACTGCCAACTAAAACGGAGCAGAGCGATTTGTTACAGGCTTATTATGGAAGAAATGGTGAATGTCCTATTCCGGTAATATCCACATCAACACCTAGCGATTGTTTTGATGTGGCATTTGAAGCTGTGAGAATTGCGATCCAACACATGACTCCGGTGATTTTGTTGAGTGATGGATATATTGCCAATGGTGCAGAGCCATGGAAGTTTCCGCAGACAAAAGATTTGAAAAAGATTGAAGTTACTTTCAAGACAGAAAAAAATGCTGACGAAGAAAAGTTCATGCCTTATTTAAGAGATGAGAAATTGGTTAGGCCATGGGTAATTCCAGGAGCCGCAGGCTTGGAGCATCGTATTGGTGGCTTGGAAAAACAAAACATCACGGGCAATATCAGTTATGATCCTGAAAACCACCAGACCATGGTGAAAATCAGAGAACAAAAAGTTGAAAATATTGCCGATTATATTCCTTTACAAAAATTAGATAGCGGCGAAGAAAAAGGAAAAGTATTGGTGATAGGATGGGGTAGTACTTACGGCGCCATCAAAAGTGCTTGTATTGAATTACAGAAAAAAGGCGTTTCTGTTTCGCATGCTCATCTACGCTATATTCGTCCTTTCCCAAAAAACTTGGGCGACATCATTAAAAACTTCGATAAGGTGTTGATTCCAGAAATCAATAATGGTCAGTTGATTAAAATCATTAGAGATAAGTATATGGTGGATGCCAAAGGATTTAATAAAATCATGGGAGTGCCAATTACAAAGGGTGAAATTATCGAAGAGGTTGAGGGGATGATTTAGGAATTACTCCCCCTTCGGGGAATTTTTAGTTTGTCACGAATTCACGAATTTTTTTTCACCGCGGAGAAGAGAGAATGTTGAGTTTACGCAGCTGTTCATTAATAATAACAAAGTTTTTTCACTGAGTGAAATGCCATTTCCTTATTCCTTATTTTTACTTTCTTATTATTTATTTCTTCGCCACTAAGACTCAAAGGCAGAAAGTAGCACGAAGGTTTTTTATTTCATGAGAGACTGACTATTTCATATCCCAAATCCAACTTTTACATTTTACCCCGAGATTTCGGGGCGGGCTATTCAATATTTTACATTCTACATTACTCAGCTACTTCTTCTTATAATCCGCAATAATCTTCTGGTACTCATAATAGCTTTGTTTCGGCGTCCTTTCTTGTGTGTCGAAATTTACATGTACAATTCCAAAACGTCTTTTATACCCCGATACCCATTCGAAATTATCAAAAATGCT
>CANGEZ010000308.1 GCA_947452875.1 Chitinophagaceae bacterium | reverse complement strand
ATCAGCAACATGGTTAAAGGTGTTACTGAAGGTTATAAAAAAGAAATGGAATTAGTAGGGGTAGGTTATAAAGCAGCCAACCAAGGAAATATCCTTGATCTTGCTTTAGGTTATTCTCACAATATCATTTTTGAAATTCCAAAAGAATTGAAAGTTACTACCACTCAGGAAAAAGGTAAAAACCCAATGATTTCTCTTGAGAGTATTGATAAACAATTATTAGGTCAGGTTTGTGCTAAAATACGCAGCTTACGTAAACCAGAACCATACAAAGGTAAAGGCGTTAAATTCGCTGGTGAAGTACTTAGAAGAAAAGCAGGTAAATCAGCAGGTAAATAATTTTAGATTTTGTTTCATTGATAGTTTAATCGCAATCATTTTCAAATTGCCAAATTATCAAATCGAATTTCAAATTGTATAATCAACTTCCGGCAGTATCGGAGGTTTAAAATAAGAATAAAATGAACAACAAATCAAGCGCAAGACAGAAGATCAGATATCGTATCCGTAAAAAAATAAACGGTACAGCATCTACTCCTCGTTTAAGTGTATTCAGAAGCAACACTGATATCTATGCACAGCTTATCGATGACAACAGTGGTGTTACCATCGCGTCTGCTTCATCAAAGCAAAAAGATATCTCAGCTCAAAAAGCACCTAAGATTTCAAAAAGCAAAATGGTTGGTGAATCAATCGCTAAAAAAGCAGTTGAGTTGGGTGTATCAAAAGTTGTATTTGATCGTAGTGGTTATGTATATCATGGACGTATCAAAGCGGTTGCTGATGGTGCAAGAGAAGGTGGTTTGGTTTTTTAATAAATAGAAACAAAAAAGATTTTAATCAACACTTAATTAAAATAAATGTCAAACGTAATTGTAAATAAAATGAAAGCCGGCGATCTCGAATTAAAAGAGAAAGTAGTTGCCATCAATCGTGTGGTTAAAACAACTAAAGGCGGTCGTGCATTTAGCTTTTCTGCTCTTGTTGTTGTAGGTAACGAAGCCGGAGTGGTAGGTCATGGTTTGGGTAAAGCAAAAGAGGTTCAAGAAGCCATCACAAAAGGTATCGAAGATGCTAAGAAAAATTTAATCAAAGTGCCAATCATGCACGGAACCATTCCTCATGATCAATTAAGTAAAGAAGGTGCTGCAAAAGTATTGATCAAGCCAGCTGCTCATGGTACGGGTGTAATCGCTGGTGGTAGCATGCGCGCTGTATTAGAGTTCGCAGGTATTACAGACGTTTTGGCTAAAAACCTTGGATCAGCCAATCCACACAACGTGGTTAAAGCTACTTTCAAAGCATTAGCTAGTTTACGTGAGCCAATCTCTGTATCTAAAACAAGAAACATCTCTTTGAAAAAAGTTTTCAACGGGTAATCAAGTTCAACACAACTATTAAGATTTATTTTATGAAAAAAATAAAAATAACACAGGTAAAAAGCGTAATCGACAGATCTGAGCGCCAGAAAAGAACAATGGTAGCTTTGGGTTTGAAAAAAATGAACGCTACAGTTGAAGTAGAAGCCACTCCTCAAATTTTAGGTATGGTTACTAAAGTAAATCACCTGATTAAAGTGGAAGAGATTTAATTAGGAATTTGTAATTAGGAATTTGTATTTCCCAATTCCCAATCCCTAATTCCTTATCTCAAATAACATTTATAAAGCGAGGGGCGATTCCCCGTAAGTATAAAATCAAAATTATGAAATTACATTCTTTAAAACCTGCAACCGGAGCTACTCACAAAGAAAAACGTCTTGGACGTGGTGAAGCCAGTGGTAAAGGTGGTACCTCTACAAAAGGTAATAAGGGCGGTCAGAGCCGTGCCGGTTATAAAAGTAAAAAAGCTCACGAAGGTGGACAGATGCCTATTCAGCGTCGTATTCCAAAGCGTGGTTTCACCAACATCAACAGAGTTGAATTCAAAGTCATCAACATTGGTAAAGTGGATCATTACGCAGAAAAATATGGCATTACTGAATTCACATTAAGTAACCTTTATATCAACGGATTAATCAGCCAGACTGATAGCGTTAAAATCCTTGGCAACGGCGAATTGAAAGGAAGTTATACTTTCAAAGTAAATGCAGTTAGTGCCAAAGCAAAAGCAGCTATAGAATCTGCAGGCGGAACTGTTGAAATAGTTAAATAATTTCCCGATATTTGTATGACGCTGAAAATGCGTCATTTACATTTCTGAAAAAATAAACTGATTAAATTCTGTGAAGAAGTTCATTACCACTTTAAAAAATATCTGGAGCATTGATGATTTGCGCAATAAAATCACATTCACCATTTTATTGTTGTTCATCTACCGCCTAGGATCCTACATCGTATTACCAGGTATCGATCCCAATAAATTAAGTAACCTTAGCAACAGCGCCAGTGGCGGTGTTCTTGGTTTATTAGATGCTTTCGTAGGTGGTGCTTTCTCAAAAGCATCCATCTTCGCATTAGGTATCATGCCTTATATTTCTGCTTCAATCTTTATGCAATTGATGACTATCCTTGTTCCTCAAATGGCTAAAGTTCAAAAAGAAGGAGAAAGCGGCAGAAAAAAAATCAACCAATGGACAAGATACCTAACCGTATTGGTAACTGCTTTCCAAGCAGCTGCTTATATCGGTTATTTGAAAAGTCCTTCTAATGCAGAAGCTATCATTCCTGCTTACAGCAGTTTCTTCTGGTTATCAACTGTAATTGTATTAACCGTTGGTACTTTATTCGTAATGTGGTTAGGTGAAAAAATTACTGATAAAGGATTAGGAAATGGTACATCTATCATTATCATGATTGGTATCTTGGCTCGTTTCCCTCAGGCTTTAGGTCAGGAGTGGACTGCTAGAATTGCTAACAGAGGTGCTGGTGGTTTATTATTGATGTTAGTTGAAATCCTTTTCTTAGTTGCCATCATCATGGGTCTTATTATGTTGGTTCAAGGAACAAGAAAAGTGCCTGTTGAATATGCAAAACAAATTGTTGGAAATCGTCAATCAGGTATAGGTGCAGCTCGTAATTTCTTACCATTGAAAGTGAATTCTGCAGGTGTAATGCCAATCATTT
>CANGEZ010000307.1 GCA_947452875.1 Chitinophagaceae bacterium | reverse complement strand
TTTATTTTCTATAAGATATTCCCTATCCCTTTTGAATATGAAAGCTTCATCAACACCAATAAAAAACAATTACTCGAACAAGGCAATAGAACGGCAACAGAAATTGAAGAAAATGCCCAACAATGGAAAAATTATTTTGTACCCTTAATATTGTCTATATATAATTTCACATTTCTGCTTATGGGGGCATTGGTGAGCGGAATACTTGCTTATATATATGGCAAGAAAAAATAACTTACTTTAGCGTCACAATAATTAAAGCGAATCAACATGGATGTGTCAATTGTAATACCACTCTTTAATGAAGATGAATCCCTCACAGAATTGTCTGCCTGGATTGAGCGTGTTGTGAATGCCCATCAATTATCTTACGAAATCATCATGATTGATGATGGAAGTACCGATAATTCATGGGAAGTAATCGAAAAATTAAGAGCCAATAACTCCAATATTAAAGGCATCAAATTTCAACGCAATTATGGCAAAAGTGCAGCATTGAATGAAGGTTTCAAAGCAGCGCAAGGACAAGTCATCATCACAATGGACGCCGACATGCAAGACAGTCCTGATGAAATCCCTGAACTCAGAAAAATGATTCTCGAAGGCAACTACGATATTGTTAGCGGATGGAAGAAAAAAAGATATGACAATGCCTTTACCAAAAATCTGCCCAGCAAATTATTCAATGCGGCTGCCAGAAAAATGAGTGGTATCAAATTAAATGATTTTAACTGCGGATTAAAAGCATACAAATACAAAGTAGTAAAAAGTATTGAAGTATATGGCGAGATGCACCGATATGTACCTGTGTTGGCTAAATGGGCAGGTTTCAGAAAAGTAGGAGAAAAAGTGGTTGAGCATCGTGCCAGAAAATATGGAGTTACCAAATTTGGTTGGGATCGTTTTATCAATGGATTCCTCGACTTGATGTCGATATTCTTTGTAGGAAAATTCGGCAAAAGACCTATGCACTTTTTTGGTTTATGGGGAACGGTTTCCTTTATGTTTGGCTTGTTGGTTTTCATTTACCTTACCATTTCAAAATTCTTTTTTGATGTAACGGGCATGACTCAACGCCCACTGTTTTTCTTTGCCATATTGGCGATGATTATTGGAACTCAATTATTTCTTTCGGGTTTTATCGGCGAATTGATTGCTCGAAATTCTCCAGAAAGAAATCATTATTTGATTGAACAAAAACTGGGATTATAAAACAGCATCCTGCATTGTCATCAACTTCTAAAAATATCATCATCATTGGCCCCGCACATCCTTTAAGAGGCGGACTGGCTTCTTATAATGAAAGACTGGCCAAGGCTTTTATCGACCAAGGACATCATTGCGAAATCTATACATTCTCTTTACAATACCCAGGTTTTCTTTTTCCGGGAACTACACAATTTTCTACAGAACCTGCGCCTCAACATCTAAACATACATGTTGACATCAATTCAGTAAATCCACTTAATTGGATTCGAGTAGGTAATAAATTGAAGCATATAAAACCCGACATCATTATTGTAAGATATTGGCTTCCTTTCATGGGGCCATGTTTGGGAACCATTTTACGTAAAGTAAAAAAGAACCATCACACAAAAATCATTTGCATCGCCGATAACATCATCCCACATGAGAAACGAATCGGCGACACTGCATTTACCAACTACTTTATCAAACCTATCGACGCTTTTGTTACGATGAGTAAAAAAGTGCTGACAGATTTACAAAATATTGACGCTTCCAAAAAAGCCAAATTCGTTCCGCATCCATTGTATGATAATTTTGGAGAAAAGATTTCAAAACAAGAAGCCAGAAAAAAAATTGGCATTGAAGACGATGTGAAGATTATTTTATTCTTTGGCTTTATCAGAAAATACAAAGGCCTTGATTTATTATTTGAAGCGATAAAACTGTTGAAAGATAAAGATGCCATCGGCAACATGAAATTCCTCATTGCCGGTGAATTCTACGAAGACAGAAAAAGTTATGATGAACAAATTGAAAGGCTCGATATCAAAAACGAACTGATTTTAAGAACAGATTTTATTCAAGATAGTGAAGTCAAAAATTATTTATGCGCTGCTGATGTAGTGATTCAACCCTATAGAAATGCCACACAAAGTGGCGTTACTCCCCTTGCCTATCATTTTGAAATTCCTATGATTGTGACTAACGTTGGTGGTTTACCTTCTTTGGTTCCGGATGGAAAAGTTGGCTTGATTGCCGAGCCTAATGCATTAGACATTGCCAAAAGCATAATGGATTATTTTGCCATTGGTGCTGACTATTTTATTCCATATCTCATCGAAGAAAAAAAGAAATACAGTTGGGACATGATGGTTAATGAAATCCTCGAACTTTCTGCCTCATAAACATAATCGCTCATCTGCTATAAAAATCAAGTAAATTTCAATAATTTGCAATCCTTATGATTTATAGAAGTAAAGCTCCACTCAGGATTGGATTAGCCGGCGGTGGTACAGATGTTAGTCCATACTGCGATTTGTACGGCGGTGCCATCCTTAATGCAACGATTTCTTTGTCGGCTTATGCCAATATCGAGCCTTTTCAGGAAAATAAAATCATCGTTGAAACCCTCGACCGAAAAGAAATTCAGACTTTTGATTTGATGGATGAATTGCCCATAAACGGCGAATTGGATTTATTGAAAGGTGTTTACAACAGGGTTAAAAAAGATTTTCCATTTCCTAATACTGGTTTCAGATTGTCAACTTTTGTAGACGCTCCAGCAGGTTCGGGTTTGGGAACTTCCTCTACTTTGGTTGTGGCCATTCTTGGAGCTTTTGTTGAAATGCTGAAATTGCCTTTGGGTGATTATGATATTGCACATCTGGCCTATGAAATTGAAAGATACGATTTGCAATTAGCTGGTGGACGACAAGATCAATATGCGGCAACATTTGGTGGCGTCAACTTCATGGAATTTTTTGAAAATGATAAAGTGATTGTAAATCCATTGCGCATTCGTTCGCAATACATGCACGAGTTGGAAAACAATCTGGTATTGTATTTCACTGCCACTTCAAGAGAGAGTGCTACCATCATCAAAGAA
>CANGEZ010000306.1 GCA_947452875.1 Chitinophagaceae bacterium | reverse complement strand
TATAAAAATCTGGCGAGTAAATAAGCAGGATTATGACTACTGAATAATGGACCAATGCCTGTGATATTTGTTATAGTAGGAATTCCCAATTGTCCGGTTACATAATTTCCCCAAATGGCAGGACGCATGGTGAATGTAAGACAAACATCAGCTTTTATTTTTTTCAACGCTCTTCTGATGTTGCTGATGTATCTAAAAACATGAAAAGGATTGATATTGCTGCTTTTCACGTCTATTACAGTGATGCCGTTTTTTCTAGCAATCGCCATGTCTTCATCAGTTCCGGTAGTTAACACAACCACATTAAAACCCTGACGCATCAATTCAAGCGTCAACTTGTTTCGCATCGTGTTCGTGGAAACAATATTATTTTCTAATATGGCTATCGTCTTTTGCATGTCAACAACAATTACGAAAGATAAACTTTTTTATACCACACCTCTAGAGAAAAAACAGTCCATAATATTTTAGCACGTTTTTCGGCAGGCATTTTTATTTGATCCGACAATAACTTTTCAATAAAACCTTTATGAAGTAGATTTTTATGATATGCATTAGCATCTCCTAAATAATCATGAATGATTTCTTTAAGTTGCCCATTCACCCAACTCTTCAATGGAATTTCAAAACCTCGCTTAGGCTGATGGATGAGCAACTCCGGCAAATATCTTTTTGCCAATGTTCTCAATAAATATTTTGTACTTGTTCCGTTAATTTTAAACTGATCATTTAATGTTGGCGCATATTCTAAAATTTCTTTAGACATAAACGGACTTCTGCCTTCCAGCGAATGTTGCATGGTGGCAATGTCCATTTTAGTCAACATTTGTCCTGAAAAATTACTGTCGAAATCAAGGTTCATTATTTTTTTCAATCCAGACAATGAAGAATCATTGATTTGATGGAAACCAAATTTCATTTCACTTAGGTAATCATTATCGCCGGTAATCAGATTTTTTTCAAAGCCTTCCATGATGTCAACTCCAGCTGCAAAATAAATATCGAGATCTGATTTGCCTGCGAAATTCAACAAGCGATAGAGAAAATTATATTTTGATTTTTTATCGTGAGGTGCGGGTAAACATTTGATGAAAGCATTTGCTGCTGAGGAAACCAGCATATTCTTTTTGAAAAAATCATACTTGCTGAAAGGCACATACCTACGATAACCGGCAAACAGTTCATCAGCACCATCTCCATTTAATATTACAGTTACCAATTTCTTTGCGGCCTTGCTCACATAATAAGAGGGAATGGCTGAGCTGTCATAAAAGGGTTCGCCATAATTAGCAATGATTTGTTCTACATCATTTTTTAATTGATCAAAAGAAATCCCAACTACAGTATGGTCTGTATTGTATTTATCGGCTACTAATTTAGCCAATGGTGCTTCATCATATTCTCCTTCAAATGAAACCGTAAGGGTTTTTATGTTACTTGAATATCGGCTGGCAATTGAGGTTACCAATCCGCTATCAATACCGCCACTTAAGAAACAACCCACTTCTAAATCACTAGATTCCATTCTTCGTTTTACAGATGTCGTTAGTAAGTCATTTACTTTTTCAAGTGCGGTGTCAAAACTATCGTTGTTTTCTTGCAAATAAAAATCATGAACGTTCCACCATTTAGTTGTGGTAACAGAAATGTTATTGCAATCAAGAATAGCATAGCTTCCTGGCTCTAGTTCTTTTACTTTTTTATAAGGAGTGAGTGATTTGTATAACACGCCCAATCGCATGTATTGAAGTAGATTTCTTTCGTCAATTTCCAGTGGCAATAAGGCTTTTAGGCAATTGAGCTCACTTGCAAATACAATTTTATGGCCATCTTTATACAAGTACAGTGGCTTTTTTCCGGCTCTGTCTCTAGCTATAAATATGGTTTTCTCTATTTTATCATGAATTGCAAAAGCAAACATGCCGTCAAATAAATCCAGGCATTTTTCACGAAACTGATGGTATAATAAAAGTATGGTTTCTGTATCTGAATAAGAAGTTCCTGTTAACCCAAATTGCTTTCTCAGTTCAGCATGATTATAAATTTCTCCATTGAAAATAATTGTGTATCTGTCGATAAGATGCATAGGCTGTTTACCTCCAGTAGCATCTAATATGGAAAGCCGTAAATGATATAAATCTACGTTTTCATAAACGTAGCCGTTTTGTTCATCCGGACCCCGGTGAAGCATAACCTCGTTAACCCTTGTATATGATAGCTTGTGATTTACAGATCCAACAATTCCGCACATGAATGACACATTGATGTTGGCAAAAATAACTATTAATGTTTATAAAAAAACTTTGCCCCAACCATAAGGCCGGGGCTTAGTATTTATAACAACCAATATTTTTATAATTCCATTAATGTTGCTTTTGAACCATCTGAATACGGTGGAACAAAAAAGGATAATATCGCTTTCTTTAAAGGAGCAAAAACAATTTTAGTAATAGGTTTATTGTACTCTATTGTCATCATCTTCATCACAGATTCGGGAGTATGTACAAAATTATTTTTCACGGCATCTTTAATCGGCCAAAGCATAAAAATCATTTTTCTGAATTTGTGTTGCTTCTGATATATCACAATTGATTTTACAAAAGCCAAAAGAAAATAACAATAATGCAGAAAGGCTTGAATTTTAAATCTGTATTTGGATTGGAGAACTTTATACCGGTTTCTGATGTAGAAATACATTTTCCATGATGATTGATAATCCCATTCTTTTTTATGAGCATGTGAAAGCTCAGGATGATATACTATGCTATGGGTAATCGTTTTGGCTGGAATTTTATATTTATTGACGATGCGGTAAAAATATTCGCGCTCTTCGCCCCAGTAAAAGAAATTCGTTTGTGGCAATCCCACTTTTTCAATAATAGACCGATGAATTAAAGTTCCATTAAAAGGATGACAAACACCTTCAATCATTCTTTCTTTCACCTCTTCAATACATGAATAATGTTTTGTTTTGGAAACAAATGTGCTCTTATTGTCTTTATTGATTACGGCACAATTGAGCAGTTCAAGTTCATATCCTTTATAGAGTAATAAATTTTCTAAAGCATCGTATTTCGGACAGC
>CANGEZ010000305.1 GCA_947452875.1 Chitinophagaceae bacterium | reverse complement strand
TCACTCTGAAAATAAGCATGTCGTCGGCGCCAAAAATAAACAGACTCAGAAACAACGCCATCACCGCCATCCAAATCAATAAGAAAACAGTAAATAAAAATGAAGCAAAGAATTTCACCATGATCAATTGCGTTCTACTGACAGGTTTTGTCATGATCAATCGTAATGTGCCCATATTAGCTTCTCCTGAAATCGCATCACCGGCAATCAAAGCCACTAATATTGGAACCTGCACCAGCAAAGTATTGAGTATAATATAACACATGAAATATCCATTAATGGCTTTTGAACGATCGAGTTCAAAATTATCTTGCACATTTTGCAACATGAGATTCATGTAACTCTGACCATCCGCTTTAAATGCAAACTGAAATATCAATACAATAGCTGTAATAGCAGCAAAGGCAATATAAGTTCGTGGCCTTTTCGAAATTTTAAACAACTCAATTTGTAAAAGGCTCAACATGTTTTTCGGATTTTGTAAGT
The DNA here is from genome assembly GCA_947452875.1 of Chitinophagaceae bacterium. GTDB lineage: Bacteria > Bacteroidota > Bacteroidia > Chitinophagales > Chitinophagaceae > Ferruginibacter. The sequence continues at coordinate 2,605 of CANGEZ010000305.1, read as the reverse complement.
TTCAGGAAATAATCTTCCAGTGAATGACGAGGTTGTATGGAATGAATTTGAATATTTTTATCCAACAAGAAACGAATAATTTCAGGAATCTCATTCTTACTTGTTTCCAGCTGAATTTGATAATCATTCATCATGAGTGTTTGCTTCCATGAAGATTGAGAAAGTTGTTCAAACGCCTCCTGATTATTGGTGGTTTCAATGCTTATCACTGTTTTAGAAGGATCTAATAATGTCTTCACTTCACCTTCCACAATTTTTTTTCCTTTATGAATAATAATCATCCTATTGGCGATAATTTCAATCTCACTGAGTAAATGAGAAGAAACCAGAATTGTTTTACCTCTTTCATGACTGAGTTTGAGAATTAGATTTCTAATATCGGCAATGCCTTGTGGATCGAGTCCGTTGGTGGGTTCATCTAAAATGATAAATTCGGGATTGTGTACTAAAGCAACAGCAATACCTAAGCGTTGTTTCATACCCTGACTGAAAGTTTTTACATTGCTATCGAATCTGTCGGCAAGGCCAACCAAATCGAGTTGCTCCATCAAAACTTGTCTGGATAAATTCAATCCACTCATTTTGGCAAACAAGTTTAAATTTTCATAAGCAGTTAAATATTTATATAAATCCGGTCTTTCAATTACAGCGCCCACTTGCTGTAAAATTTCTTTTCTGTTTTGTTGTAAATTTTTTCCAAATAATTCAATTTCACCTGAAGTTGGTGTAATTAACGTTAGAATCATTCTAATGGTAGTAGATTTTCCGGCGCCATTCTCACCCAGGAAACCAAACACATCACCTTTATTGACAGTGAAACTTAAATTGTTTACGGCTTGGAACTGACCAAATGATTTGCAGAGTTGATTTACGTTTAGTAATGCTTGCATGATGATATGATAACGTAATTAAAGTGGTAAAGTTTGAACATCGTCATCAATTTGATCGTAAGTTTTTATTGCAGTAAAAAAATCCGCAACAGCATTACTTCCTTTCTCTGTTATTTTACAAATCGTAAGTGGATAATTGCCTTTAAATTGTTTAACGATATCAATAAAACCTTCTTTTTTTAATTTGTTTAATTGAATGCTCAGGTTGCCAACCGATAAACCAGACTTATCTTTTAAAGTTTTGAAGTCGGCTTCCTGATTTTTTTTCAAAAAACAGATAATGGAAAGTCGGGGCTGCGACAAAAGCAATGGGTCTAATTTCTGAAACATTGTATTTAATTTTAATAACTATATTTTGATAAACCTGGGTTTCTGCATTTTTAAAATCGGCTTCTCTTTTTATCAATTTGAAAGCATTTGACCTCATTTTCGAACTTAATGGGTTGATTTTGACTCAAAAATGAATAAATGATTTGATTTTCATTTCACTGAAATTGAAATTACTAATTAATTTAAATCTATAATTGGTTTATAAAATAAACTACATTATTTTTTATTTTTCCGATATAGAAAATCAGTTGAAAATTAAAGAAAAAAAGAACAAATTTTTATTTATAAATATGGATTTAAGTGCTTTATGTATTATTATATTTTTTACACTAACGACTCTGATGTAGTAAAAACTTATTCACATACTTAAAAAAATATTTTTTTTTGTGGGGGCAATTTGTAATTTAGCAATAGAATTTAATGGGTTAGTAAGTACAAAGGGTTAGCAGAAATGCTGACCCTTTTACTTTTTAGTCACTTCTGTTTTTTATTTTTATTTTTCTCTTCATCAATTTTCATTTTACTTTTCAAATTTCAATTTTTACTTTTCATTTCAAATCATTGAAACAAATTTTTACTTTTTTTCATCACTGAAGAAAAATTAAAAATCAGTTTTTTTTCTTTAGCGATTTTGATTTTACATTTACCGAATGAGTAAAACAAAATCATCTTTCTTTTGTCAGCAATGCGGATATGAAAGTGCGAAATGGTTGGGCAAATGTCCTTCATGTAATAACTGGAATTGTTTTGTGGAAGAAGTAATGGTAAAAGGAAATGACAAAACACCAAAAGATGACTGGAAGGAATACAATGGCATCTCAAAAATAAAAACAGTTGCACTTAATGAAGTGAGCAGTGCTGAAGAAAAAAGAATTCCAACTGCTGATGTTGAATTGAACAGAGTGTTGGGTGGTGGCATCGTAACTGGCTCTATTGTTTTAGTTGCCGGAGAACCAGGCATTGGTAAATCAACATTGTTTTTACAAAATGGATTGTTGCTAAAAGACATCGTTACATTATACATCAGTGGTGAAGAAAGTGAACAACAGATAAAGATGCGTGCCGACAGACTCGGCATCTCCAATGAAAATTTTTATTTGCTTACAGAAACAGATACACAATCTATATTCAAAGAAATAAAAAAATTAAAACCGCAATTAGTCATTGTTGATTCTATTCAAACCTTACAATCACCTTTTGTAGAATCATCGCCCGGAAGTATAAGCCAGATTAGAGAATGTGCAGCTGAACTACAACGCTTCGCCAAAGAAACAAACACGCCTGTTTTTTTAATTGGCCATATTACAAAAGATGGCAACATTGCAGGACCGAAAATACTTGAACACATGGTTGATACAGTCCTACAGTTTGAAGGAGATCGTCAT
>CANGEZ010000304.1 GCA_947452875.1 Chitinophagaceae bacterium | reverse complement strand
GTTCCAAACTATGCCAATTTAGGTACATTCATTGTAAACGAATTAAAACAGTTAGGTATTAATATTTCTGTAGAAGTAGTTCAGAAAAGTTTGTTACTAGAACAAATGTCAAAATCTCAAATTTCATTTTTCAGAGGAAGCTGGATTGCGGATTATCCAGACGAAATTAATTTCTTAGGCGTCTTCTACAGCAAAAACCCTGCACCGCCTAATTATACAAGATTCTCCAACAAAGAATATGATCAGTTATTTGAGTTGGCAAACACCGAAACAAATATTGCTAACAGAAATGATTTATACAGAAGAATGCAACAAATCATTATTGATGAATCTCCCGTAATTCCGCTTTGGTATGATATGAGCCTTCGACTATATCACAATAATCTGAAAGGGTTTAATACAAATGCGTTGAATATGCTGGAGTTGAGAAGAGTCATTAAAAATGTAAAATATTGAATGTAAAATATCCAATGTAAAAGTTGTATTTAGGAAATGAAATTATCTATTTCTCATGAAAACGACTTTCAATAATATTCGTGCATTCTTGGTTATAAAATACTTCGTGAACCTTGGTGTATTAGCGCCTTAGTGGCAAAACAATTCGTGAATTCGTGAGCCCCCTTTAATCCCCCGAAGGGGGAATTCTATCACATAATGAATTTTAGCATTCCCAATAAAACACAATCAACTTCCCCCTTTGGGGGATTGAGGGGGCTAAAAAAAAATGGCCACTCTCTTCGAGCAGCCATTTATTAAAAACAACAAACCTTTATTTAGTTTTTCTGGATTTTTCTCATGAACTTGTCAGTTGCAGTTGATACTTCAAGGATATAATTTCCTTTTGGTAACGTACCGAAGTCTTTCAAAACAACGATGTTCTCGCCTTTTTGAACTGTGATACTGCGGTGAAGCAACTCTTTACCATCAAATGATAGAATTCTAAATCCAGCATTAGTTTCATCAGCACTTGTCAAAGCAATTTTGATATCTGTGATGAATGGATTAGGAAACACATTAAATTTCTCAACACTGATAGAACCATTTACTTTCAAAGCTACAATTTTAGAGAAAGTATATTTTCCGTCGTTATCGATAATTCTTAAACGGTAATAAACAATAGTTGCGTTGCTATTCAAAGCATCAGTGAAGTCGTAGTTGTGTGTGATTGAAGTTGAACCATTACCCGTTACTTTACCTCTCATTTCGAAATGAACACCATCATTACTTCTTTCTACTTCAAAATGACTGTTATTCAATTCTGATTGTGTTACCCATCTTACGATTGCGCTATTTGCATTTAATAAGCTTGCGTTGAATGATGTGAATTTAACCGGAGTAGGAGCGCCAGACTCACCGATAACTGCAGTTCCATCATCAGTAAATAAATCACCTACAACTGAGTTACCGTAAATTCTAGCCGTGTTTACAATTGTACCTGGGATAACACCAGCTTTAACTTTAAATCTTACTGAGTAATTGCTTCCTGCACCTGAAGGCAATTCACCACCTGCAGTTCCTGTAGCACCTGTTCCGATAAAGAATTTTACAAAATTTCTAGTTCCTACATTTCCTTTAAATGCTTGGTCATTATCTGCAGCATCTGATTTAAAACCTGCTGTTACACCAGGAGCATTTACCACTTCTAAAGTGTTTGGAACATAAGTAACATTGTTAGGCAATGAATCTACAATGAATGTGTTGTAAGAAGAACCTACACCTTGATTAGAACCTGACAATGTGTAAGTCAATTCTTCTTCAGAATCTACATAGCTATTGTTGTTAGCATCTGCTACAGTTTTATTCAAAACTACTGTTGGATCTTTAACTCTGATACAGAAAGTAAATACACTAGGGAAATACATATCCGCTTCCGTTCCGAATTGAACACTTACACTAGTTGCATTTGGTGCGATATTATAACCTGTTCCTACATTAACCTGGTCGATATCAATTCCCATTTGGTTGCTGTAGTTAGGATTTTTTGTTGTTACAAATTCACCATTATTTGTGATACTTCCGTTCCAGAAATTAGTAGCAGGATTAACTGCGTTAGAAACAGTATTATTGTTTATTTTGATAAAATCACCATCAGGGTTTGTAGAAGTAGAACCAAGATTAGCATCTCCTTCCCAAGCCATTGTGCCCATTACGGCCTCATTAGCTAACAATGGTGTACTTGGAACATTCAAGCCAGATAATTGTATTGTAAGATAAGAAGTTGAACCATTATTATAAACTTGGGCAAATCCATCATATAGTCTGATACTGTTATAAGGCTGAGATAAATTTTCATAGGCTACCACGATAACCCAACCACCATATTTACCACCAGTGCTTGAAGAACCAGGAGTAACAGGCAAATCAGCTATAGTGTAAGTACCAGCACCATTTGCATTGATATAACTTGTAACATCAACAAATGACTGGTAAGCTTTTTCTGTAGTAGAGATTGCAAATTGATCAACGTTTATGGATGGTGTAGTAGCACTAAAATAGTTACCGCTAGTACCTTTACGGATTTTGATTTTACGTAAAGTATCAGGGTGAGCAGTAATTACTGAATTATCGATTTTACCTCCCCAGTATAGTCTAGCAAATTTGATCGTGTTAGTTCCGGTTGGTAAAACCAAATCAGCAGAAGATGAATTCACTGTTGATGAGTTGTTGTCGATATCAATCTGCTGCATGTTGCTTCCGTCGTTACCATATTGACTAAAACCAATTCCACCAACACCGTTATTGGCATTAGAAGTTTGGTTCATTTTTGTTAGATTGACATTGTTGTTTTCAATGATGTGAAGAATACCATTTCCAAACATGGTTGTACCACCTTTTAAATTTTCAGAATAAATCTGACTAAATGCACGGATAGAGTTTTGTGCAGAAAGGTTGATTGTAAGGATTGTTAATACCGCAGCTACGCTGATTTTCTTTGTAAAGTTCGTAAGCATTTTCTTGTGATTTTGAGGTTAATGAAAATGGCTCACAGGATGGAATAAAAAAAAGTTGTTCGGAGGATAATAGATTACTATAGAAAAAAGGTGTAATAAATCGTTAGTGGTGGAAATTCAGGGGGATTGGAGTAATTGGGTAAGCGAAAAGCGATGAAGCATTATCGTTCTGTAAAATTAGT
>CANGEZ010000303.1 GCA_947452875.1 Chitinophagaceae bacterium | reverse complement strand
TTGAATATTCCTATCAATAAAGAGGATACCGTTAACCTCATTCGTTTTATACCTACTGATGATACTATTTCAAAAGGTGTTGTTATTTATTTTCATGGCAATGCCGGAAACGTATCGTATTATGCTGATTGTATAAATATTTTTCTTGAAAACAATTATGAAGTCTGGATGCCCGACTATCCCGGATTTGGAAAAAGTCGTGGAGAGATTTCAGAACAAAAATTAAATGAACAAGCTTATCAAGTGAAACGCTTGGCTAATCAATACTTCGCTGATTCAAATATCATAATTTACGGAAGGTCTTTCGGGACGGGTATTGCAGCCAATCTGGCTTCATCTGTAAAAGTAAAACAGTTAGTATTAGAATCGCCTTATTACAGCATTCCGGATTTGTTCAGCAGTTATATTCCTATTTATCCGATGCAATCCATGGCGAATTTTAAATTTCCGGTAGGAGAGTATCTAAAAGATGTACCATGTCCGGTTACGATTTTTCATGGAACGATTGATGAAGTGATTCCAGCAAAATGTTCAATGAAACTGAAAGCTTCTTTAAAAAAGAATGATCAATTTTTATTGATAAGAAATGGAAAACACAATGATCTTTCTTCAAGTGAAGTTTATATAAAAACCATGACTGAAATCTTGAAATAATTTACAATTCTTTCAACGTGGTTTTTGCTGCTGTGATTTTCAATTCGTATTCCACTCCAATTTTTACGGCAACATTTTCTTTACCATGACTAATGGGGAAATGAAAACAAACAGGGTAATCGAATTCCTCAACTAACTCTTTAATCATATTTTCTAAAGTTTTTCCAAAAGGTCTTTCTGTGTCTTTCATATCTGTGAACCCGCCAATGATAAGGCCTGCAAGCTTATTTAATTTGCCACTGCGTTTTAACTGGTAAAACATTCTGTCGATGGCGTACAAATATTCGCCCACATCTTCAATAAAGAAAATTTTGTTTTTGGTTTCAAAATCAGAGCCCGTTCCAATTGCATTTACAAGTAATGCGAGATTGCCGCCAATGAGTTTTCCTTTGGCAATACCAACGCGATTGTTTTTATGAGACTTGCAGTTATAATTAAATTTCTTTCCGGTTAAAAGTTTGTGCAATGAATCAATAGATTCGGCATTGCTTTTTTCTTTATTAAAACCGATAGCCATAGGGCCATGAATGCTGGAGATTTTATGATGACCATAAAGGTGGCAATGCAATAAAGTAATATCACTAAAGCCAATAATCCATTTAGGACTCTTTTTGAATTTGCTGAAGTTAAGCTTGTCTATGATTCTTCCCATACCATAACCACCTCTGCCAAAAATAATGGCTTTGATACTTTTATCATCAAGCATGGCTTGTAATTCGTTCGCACGATCTTCATCAGATGCACTGAAATAATTTTTCGATTTGCTGCCTAGCGTTTTGCCAACCATCACTTCAAAGCCCCATTGTTGAAGGGTTTCAATACATTTGTCGGCATTGGCAGCAGTTAGATATGAGGCAGGACATGTGATACCAATAATGTCGCCTTTTTTTAAATAAGGAGGAAGAGTGGTCATGATATTAATTTCTTAAAGGTTTACCTGATTTAATAATGCTTTGTATTCTTTCGAGTGTTTTCCTTTCGCCTGTTAAACTTAAAAAAGCTTCTCTTTCCAAACTTAATAAATATTGTTCGGAAACAAAACTAGGTTCTGATAAATCACCGCCACACATTACATAAGCCAATTTTTTAGCAATCTTCACATCATGTTCGCTTGCATATTGACCGCGCCACATCGCATTGATACCTGCATGCATGGCGCCTAATGCACATTGTCCCAACACTTTTATATCATTGCGTTCCACAGGCATTACATATCCGTTATCAAATAATTCAATAGCTGCATTTTTTGCCATTGATATTCTTCTTGACAAATTCATCGAGATATCGTCGGTGCCTTTTCTGTAAATACCCATTTGAAAAGCTTCATGAGCTGATGTGGCTACTTTCCCAGTGGCAATATTTAGAAACCTATTTTGTAAAGTTATCGTCTCAGGTTCACCATTATGCATTTCATCGGCAGCTCGCAATACAAATTCTTTGGTGCCGCCGCCTCCGGGAATGACACCAATGCCAACTTCAACCAAACCGGTATAAGTTTCAGCTGCTGCGATTACTTTGTCTGCATGTAAACAAATTTCGCAGCCGCCACCTAATGCCAAACCGTGTGGCGCAATCACCACAGGTATTGATGAATAACGAACCCGCATCATGGTATTTTGAAACAGTCGAATCGCCATGTCAATCTCATCATAATCTTGCTCCAGCGCTAGCATGAATATCATGCCTACATTAGCCCCTGCACTGAAGTTGCTGCCTTCATTGGCAATGACCAAACCTTTGTATTTTTCTTCTGCTATGGCAATTGATTTTTGAATGCCTTCCAACACTTCACCACCAATACTATTCATCTTAGTCGACCATTCCAGTCCAATAACATCATCACCTAAATGGTAAGCTCTGCAATTATTGTTTTTCCAGATGGTTTGATTTTCAAAATTCTTCATCACCAGAAATGCTTTGCTTCCTGGAATTAGCGTGTATGCGTTGGTGTTAATATTATAGTAATAACGATTGCCGTTTTCGGTTTTGTAAAAAGAAGTAAATCCTTTCTTGAGCATTTCATCAATCCAAGGTGCAATGGTGTATCCTGCTTCTTTAATTTTAGCAACAGTTTGAGTTAATCCAATCGTATCCCAACTTTCGAAAGCACCAATTTCCCAACCAAATCCGGCTTTCATGGCATCGTCTATTCGATACAATTCATCACTGATTTCGGGAATGCGATGGGATATGTAAGAGAAAAGTGAATAATGAAAAGCTTTGTAAAATTGTCCGGCTTTATCACCAGCATTGAACAACAATTTTATTCGTGTAGGAACATCTTCAATTTGTTTTACGGCATCAATGCTGGCAAATTTTACTTTCTGGCGAGAATGATATTGCAGCGTTTTCAAATCAAGCACTTCAATATTCTTCTCACCATTGGCTGCTTTTGTTTTTTTGAAAAATCCATTTCCTGATTTATCACCTAGCCATTTGTTCTCAACCATCTTATTCATCCAATCAGGAATTTTAAATTGCTCACGAGCTTCATCATGGATACAGTT
>CANGEZ010000302.1 GCA_947452875.1 Chitinophagaceae bacterium | reverse complement strand
TACTTCAATTAATTTTTGTCAGAATGGAACAATTAGTACCAATTGCCGTACAGATCAAAAACCAATAAAATGGGGCTATTACAATGATCCAGAAAGAAAAGCGCTTTACAATGTAGTGGCCAATCTCAACCGCTTAAGAAATAATGCTACATATAGTTCGCTGTTTACGTCAAGCAATATCAATTACAATTTAAGCGGACTTGTGAAAACAATGATAGTAACACAAGGGTCAACGGGTATCGTGGTCATGGGCAATTTCGATGTGGCGGCACAAACAGCTACTGTAACTTTTCCTTTCACAGGTGTTTGGTATAATTATTTGAATCCGAGTACGATCACTAGCTTTGGCGGATCTCAATCATTTACTTTGAATCCAGGCGAATACAGAGTTTATGTAAATCAATTTGTTCCATTGGCGGCAAGCATAATCAGTTTTACCGGAAAAAATAATTCGAATCTAAATTCTTTAAGATGGACAGTTAGTAATGAGCAGACCGTAAAACAATATGAAATCGAAAGAAGTAAAAATGGTGTTGAATTTACTAAGTTTGCAACAGTTCAATCAACAAGGCAGGGTACCTATTTGATTAATGATGATATCACAGCCGAAATTGGAAAAACATTTTATTACAGAATTAAAATAGTAGATGTTGATGGGTCATATAGATATAGTACGATAGTAACCATTGTGATCAATCAAAAAAATCAATTTGTAACGGTAATGCCCAATCCTTTTGTTGACAAGCTTCGTGTTCAAATCAATTCAACTATTCAAGGGAAAGCCAGGTTGACTATTTCTGATTTGTCGGGAAGGAAATTGTTGACAAAAAATATCACCGTAATTGCGGGAATTACAAACGTTGACATTGAAGAAACTGCGGGGTTTTCAAATGGAAATTATTTGTTGAATATGATTACGGAAAAGCAACAGCAGAATATAAAAATCATCAAGTCTAATTAATTAAAAAATTTAGGTTGTGAAAGAATTAAGTAATAATCATGTAAAATCCCTTAAAGCAGTTCAGAGCGAAGTTCAGTCGTATAACAAAGTTGCTTTGTCAATAGACTGTGTCATTTTTGGATTTGAAGAAAATAAACTTAAGGTATTGTTGATTCGTTCTGATATGAAAAAGTTTCACAGTAGATGGTCATTATTAGGTGATTTATTAAATCCCAATGAAGATTTAGATGAAGCCGCTTACAGGATTTTAAAGCAAAGAACAGGGTTAGATGATTTGTTTCTTGAGCAGGTTCAGGCCTTTGGTAAAGTTTCAAGACATCCTGGAGGCAGGGTAGTAACGGTTGCGTATTATTCATTAATTAATGTATTGAATCACAAATTGCGCATATTGGATAATGAAATTCATTGGCATGATGTAACTGCTGTAAAAGACCTCGCTTTTGATCATCAGAATATATACGAAACTTGTCTGAAAAGGTTGCAGAAAAGGGTGCAGGAACATCCATTGGGCTTTAGTCTGTTGCCCAATAAATTTTCACTCAGAGAATTACAAAATCTTTATGAAGCTATTCTTGGAATTAAACTTGACAGAAGGAACTTTAGAAAAAAATTCTTTTCTATGGACTTCCTGGTAGACCTCGAAGAAATTGAAACAGATGTGCCTCACAGGCCCGGAAAATTGTACCAGTTTGATTACGAGAAATATGAAAAAAACAAAAAGAAATGGTCTGGAATCGACTTTTAATATAGTTTATTAACACAAAAAGTAGATTGGTTAGAAAAAAATCAATGCAAACGTTTGTTTTTTTACAATTAAATCTCCTTACTTTGTGTAATTATTACACACTCTTTTTTTATAACAAAAAGAAAAAAAATCATGAGAAGAACAATTACCCAATTTTTATTTGCTTCGATGTTTTTTGTTCTGTTATCATTTGTTACTTCAGCACAAAATGTTGTAAGTGGAAATGTTTCAGATTCAAAAACAGGCGCACCTTTATCTGGCGTTACTGTTACTTTAAAAGGTACAGGTACTAAAGCTCAGACAACTGGTGATGGATTTTTTAAAATCAATGTACCTGCAAAAAATGGCACATTGGTGATTACATATGTAGGTTATATTAACCAAGAACTCATTGTTGCCGGTAACAATGCAGGAAGTATTTCACTTGTACAATCCAATCAGCAATTGAATGAAGTTGTTGTAGTGGGGTACGGTTCTACAAGGAAAAAAGATTTGACCGGAGCAGTTACGGTTGTTACATCAAAAGATTTTCAAAAAGGACAAATTAGTTCTCCAGACCAATTGATAGCCGGTAAAGTTGCTGGTGTTTCTATTACTTCAAATGGTGGTGCTCCTGGTTCGGGTAGTACCATCAGAATCAGAGGAGGTTCTTCATTGAATGCAAGTAATGATCCGTTAATAGTTGTTGATGGAGTGCCATTAGATAATGCAGGGATTTCTGGTTCAGCAAATGCATTGTCTCTTATCAATCCTAATGATATCGAATCATTCAATATTTTAAAAGATGCATCTGCTACGGCTATATATGGTTCAAGAGCTTCTAATGGTGTGATTATTATTACTACCAAAAGAGGCCAAACCGGAAAAACAAAAGTCAATTTCAATACACAACTTTCTGTTGGTAAAATAACTAAAAAAGTAGATGTTCTTGCTGCAGATCAATTCCGTAGTTATGTAAATGCAAATGGAACAGCAGAACAAAAGGCTTTAATGGGCAATGCTTCTACTGATTGGCAGGATGAAATTTATCAGTCTGCATCTACTTCAGACAACAACATCAGCATTACAGGAGCTTGTCACAATGCACCTTATCGTTTGTCGATTGGTTATTTAAATCAACAAGGTATTTTGAAAACCGACAGATTGGAAAGGGCAACATTGGGATTCAATTACAGTCCAAAGTTTTTCAACAACAATCTTAAAGCGGATATCAATTTCAAGGCTAGCCAAACCGGAAGTCATTTTGCAAACAGAGGTGCGATTGGAACAGCTGCAACATTTGATCCGACACAACCTGTCTATTCAGGTAGTAACAGATATAATGGCTTTTACGAGTGGCTTGATCCTAACGCAACTACTGGCTTAAGATCATTGGCTCCAAAGAATCCAGTTGGATTACTTCAACAACAAAATGACGTTTCTGATGTAAAAAGAAGCATTGGTAATTTAGTACTTGAATATAAATTACC
>CANGEZ010000301.1 GCA_947452875.1 Chitinophagaceae bacterium | reverse complement strand
TATGATGTACGGTGATGTGCTTTCTTCTTTCGGCATCAACTTTAGCTGCTGCATTTCCACTCATGTCTGTAGGGATGTTTTCTGCAAAATGAATGATAAGATCGTTTTCTTTTTTGGTGTCGATAATTTGAATGCGGCTATTATTAACCGTTAGCGTTCCTGAATCTCCAACTTGTCCTCCGCTTTCCGCATAAAAAGGTGTTGTTTCTAAAACGATCTGAAACAATTCTTTTCCTTTGCCTTTTACTTTTCTGTATCTTAAAATTTTTGTTTCAACTTCCAGATCATCATAACCCACAAATCCTTTGCTATTGCCTTCATTTACAATCTGCCAGTCTTCCGTATCCAATGCAGTAGCAGCGCGACTTCTGTCTTTCTGTACTTTCATTTCTTTTTCAAAACCAGCTTCATCCACAGTTAAATTATTTTCCTGTGCAATCAAGATAGTCAAATCAATAGGAAAGCCGAAAGTATCCAACAGCTCAAACGCATCGGCACCGCTGATTTGGTTATCAGCAGCTTTTGATTGGGCAATAACAGTATCAATTTTTTTCAAGCCTTTGTCTAGTGTTCTTAAAAAAGCTTCTTCTTCCTCTTTAATTACTTTTCCTATAAAATCTTGTTGTTGTATCAATTCTGGAAATACATGTTCAAATTGCTTTGCTATAACAGGAAGCAAATGTACCAGTAAAGGTTGCTTGTAATCGAGGTAAGAATAATAGTAACGAACTGCTCTTCTTAATATTCTTCTGATTACATAACCGGCACCCGTATTCGAAGGCAATTGGCCATCAGCAATGGTAAATGAAATCGCTCTGATATGATCAGACAACACCCTAAAAGCGATGCTTTCTTTATCGTCTTTTGCCTGATATGTTTTTCCTGTTATTTTTTCAACGGCATTTATGGTGCCTGAAAAAACATCTGTATCGTAATTGCTTTGTTTGTTTTGTAACACACGCACCAATCTTTCAAAACCCATACCGGTGTCAACATGTTTTTCCGGCAGCGGTTCCAAGGTCCCGTCTTTTTTTCTGTTATATTGAATGAATACGTTGTTCCAGATTTCAATAACCTGAGGATGGTCTTTGTTTACCAAATCTCTTCCAGGAATCTTTGCTCTTTCTTCATCAGAACGGCAATCCACATGTATTTCAGAACAAGGGCCACATGGACCCGTATCGCCCATTTCCCAGAAGTTGTCTTTTTTATTTCCGTAAATGATTCTGTCGTCTGCAACAATTTTTTTCCATTCAGCAAGCGCAATACTCGATGATGGAATATTTTCTTTTTCATCACCTTCAAAAACGGTGACATACAATCTGTCTTTGTCCAATTTGTAAACTTCTGTCAGTAATTCCCAGCTCCAAGCAATGGCTTCTGTTTTGAAATAATCACCAAAGCTCCAATTGCCAAGCATTTCAAACATGGTGTGATGATATGTATCCACACCCACTTCTTCGAGGTCGTTGTGTTTACCGCTGACACGAAGACATTTTTGTGTATCTGCAATTCGGGTGGAAGGTGCTTTTTTATTGCCTAAAAAATAATCCTTAAACTGGTTCATACCTGCATTGGTGAACAATAGCGTAGGATCATTTTTTACTACTATAGGTGCTGAGGGAACAATTAAGTGTCCTTTGGATTTGAAAAAATCAAGAAAATGCTGTCTTATTTCCGATGCCGTCATCATGTTTTAGTTGTTTGAATGCGATGATTATTGTCATTTATGGGGTTATATTTGTAAACTTTTTAAAAATAAATGCCCCATTTTATTACAGGGCTGCAATTTAATGATTAACGCTGAGTTTTACTGCATCGTTAACGTGATTTGAAGGCAATGAAAAAAATAAAGTACTTCTACAATACACACACACTTCGTTACGAAAAGCTCGTAACGCCTTTGCGTGTGAAATTGTTGCGACTTTTCGGGTTTTTATCCGGCTTAACTGTTGCTTCAGCGATTGTGATTTACCTCTATCTAAAATTCTTCCCACAGCCCACAGATATTGAGTATCGTAGAAAATACGAAATGCTCAAGGACAATTACACCCAGGTAAATGAGAAAGTAAAATCACTTCAACAGCAAATGGTAGCTTTGGAAAAACGCGATAATGAAGTGTACCGATCCATATTTGAAGCCAATCCTGTGCCCGACAGTGCACGTGCAAAACTCATAGAGCAACAGAAAGAAATTGAGAAAATAAAGGAAATGGATGATTTCGCATTGGGAGCAGACATCGCTTCTCAATTGAATAACATCAGTGCGAGGGTGGCCTTTCAAGTAAAAAGCTACGACAATATCGCAGGATTGATAAAAACTCAAGATGTAAAACTGGCGAGCATTCCAGCGATTCAGCCCGTGAGCAACAAACAACTGAATAGAATCGCCAGTGGTTATGGAATGCGCATCGACCCAGTTTATGGTACACCAAAAATGCATAAAGGCCTCGATTTTACCGCGCCTCAGGGTACGCCAATATACGCAACAGGAAACGGAGTGGTAAAGGTTGCAGGATCAACTGGTAATGGTTTCGGTAATCATGTGGTGATTAATCATGGTTATGGTTATGAAACTTTATATGGACACATGTACAGGATAAAAGCCAGACAAGGTCAACACATCATACGAGGGGAAGTAATCGGCTGGGTGGGAAGCACGGGTAAAAGTACGGGTCCGCATTGCCATTACGAAGTTCATATCAATGGTCATGAAGTGGATCCCGTTTACTTCTTTTTCAACGATTTGAATGCCGAACAATACGACAGGTTATTGAAATTGGCATCCACAGGTAGTGCAAAAAGTTTTGACTAACTGTAGTTGAAATTCTTTATTTTAGAGTAATTCCTTACATAATAAATACATGAAATTGAAACAAACCTCATTTGACTTTGATTTTCCGCAAGAAGAACCAAAACCTGAAAAAAAACTGGTTCCACCAAAGCAAGTCATGGCGGCTCCGCAAGAGCCAATTGAAGTGGATGTAAGGCCTATACAAACCATCAAGCCCAAAACAGAACAAAAAAAATCTACACGTGGCAGAATGAAATTGAGCGATATGGCAGCCAGTGTTGAAAAAGTGGAAATTCCTGATGATGAAGAATTGTTTTCAAAAAGATATTATGGTATTGGTGCCGTTTCTGAAATGTTTAAAGTGAATATTTCATTATTGCGTTTCTGGGAAAATGAATT
>CANGEZ010000300.1 GCA_947452875.1 Chitinophagaceae bacterium | reverse complement strand
TTGACACAGGGCTGATATAATTTCCTTACTTTTATTTCTCACAAAACTCAATTATGAAGCAATTATTTTTTTCTTTTCTTTTTTCTATTTCCATTACAAGTTTATTCGCCCAACAAAAACAATTGACTATCGAAGATGCCATGGTCAATGCCCGCACCACGTTGGCGCCTGAAAATCTCAAGCAATTGCAATTTATCAAAGGAACTAACGATTACGTCTATCTGAAAAAAACAGATGGTGTTGATGTTTGGATGAAAGGAAATTTCAAATCAAAAGAAGAGTCGGATTACCTCACGTTATCTGCTTTCAATCAATATCTCAGAAAAGCTGCTTTAGATACAATGAAGGCTATGCCTGCTATTCAGTTTGCCGCAAATGAATTTACCACAACCATCAAAGGACAGAAAATGTCTTTTGCAACGGATATGTCTTCAGAGGTTTTAATCAGTAAGGAAATTGCCGCAAAAGACAATGTAGAACAAAGCAGCGATGGTTATATCGCTTATGTTGATAATCACAATTTGTTTGTAACCAAAAACGGCGACACTAAAAAAGTAACTGAAGATGGCAGTGATGGTATCGTCTATGCATCAACAGTACATCAAAGTGAGTTTGGAATTACTAAAGGAACTTTCTGGAGTAACTATGGAAAGTTGTTAGCCTTTTACAGAATGGATCAAACCATGGTTCCAGATTATCCTATCATCGATTGGACAGAAAGACCAGCCAAAGTTAACAACCTCAAATACCCAATGGCAGGCGATTCTAGTCATCATGTGACGGTTGCTGTTTACAATGCAGAAACAAAAAATACAACATGGATTAAAACTACAGGACCTGCCGAACAGTTCCTTACTAACATTGCTTGGAGTCCGGATGACAAATTCTTATACATCGTTATATTAAATCGTGAGCAAAATCATTTCTGGGTAAATCAATACAATGCAGTTACAGGAGATTTCGTCAAGACTTTATTCGAAGAAGAAGATGCTAAATATGCAGAGCCACTAGTACCGATGTTATTTGTAAAAAATAATCCCAGTCAATTCATCTGGCAAAGCAAAAGAGACGGATGGAATCACCTGTATTTATACAATGCTGATGGCAGTTTGGTAAAACAATTGACAAAAGGAGAATGGGATGTGATTGATGTAAAAGGATATGATGAAAAAGGAGAAAATTTGTTTTTTGTTTCAACAGCAGTTTCGCCAATTTCAAAAAATTTGTATTCCGTAAATATCAAATCAGCTAAAATCAAAGCCATCACAGAAGGTAACAATGTTCATAACACTTCTATCAGTACTGATGGTGCTTTTGTGATTGATAATTACAGCAATCCTGCTGATCCAAGAACAGTTCAGTTGATTGACACCAAAACAGGCAAAACAAAATTATTGTTGCAAGCCAAAAATCCTCTGGATAATTATTCACGTGGTGAGATGAGTATATTCACTATCAAAAATCAGGAAGGCACAGATTTATATTGTCGTCTATTCAAGCCCGTTAATTTCGACAGCACCAAAAAATATCCTGTAATTGTTTATTGGTATGGCGGTCCGCATGCACAGATGATTTTAAATGGCTGGAACGGTGGGGCAGGAGATTACTGGTTTCAATACATGGCAGAACGTGGTTATGTAGTTTTCACTTTAGATACCAGAGGCAGCAGCAATCGTGGCAAAGCATTCGAACAAGCTATTCATCGCCAGGCAGGAGTATTGCAAATGCAGGACATGATGAGTGGTGTTGATTATTTGAAAAGTTTAACTTTCACAGATGCGAATAACATGGGTTTATTTGGCTGGAGTTATGGTGGATTTATGACAACAGACTTTATGCTTACACATCCCGGAATATTTAAGGCTGCTGTTGCCGGCGGTCCAGTTATTGATTGGAAATACTATGAAATCATGTACACCGAAAGATATATGGATCGTCCACAGGAAAATCCAGAAGGTTATGCAGCAACAGATTTAACAAAGAAAATTGGAAATTTAAAAGGCAAGTTGTTGTTGATACATGGCATGCAGGATAATGTAGTGCTGATGCAACATTCAGTAAATCTTGTAAAAGCCGCTGTAGATAAAGGCGTTCAAGTTGATTATATGATTTATCCCGGACATGAACACAACGTACTTGGAAAAGACAGAGCCCATCTTTATCAAAAAGTGACTGATTACTTCACACAAAATTTACATTAAAAACAAATGGCCATATTAACGGTAAATCAGTTGTCGAAAAATTACGGAAAGATAAACGCATTGCAACAAGTGAGTTTTGCTGTTCCAAAAGGTTCGGTGTTTGGTATACTTGGACCTAACGGCAGTGGTAAAACGACATTGCTGGGTATCATCATGGATGTGTTGAAATCCTCAGGTGGATCTTTTCAATTGTTTGATGAGGTACCTACAGAAAAAACAAGACAACGAATAGGTACGTTGCTAGAAACGCCTAATTTTTATCATTATTTATCAGCTGTTCAGAATTTAAAAATCACCGCAGCCATCAAACAAAAAGGTGAAGATGATATTGATCGCGTGTTGGAAATTGTGAATCTCTCGCAAAGGAAAAACTCTCCATTCAGCACTTATAGTTTGGGTATGAAACAACGGTTAGCCATAGCCGCTGCATTATTAGGGAATCCCGAAGTCTTGGTTCTCGATGAACCTACTAATGGCTTAGATCCTGTAGGTATCGCCGAAATCAGAGAGTTGATTAAAAAACTAGCTAAAGATGGGAAAACCATCATCATGGCTAGTCATATGTTGGATGAAGTAGAAAAAGTTTGTACACATGTAGCGATATTAAAATTCGGAAAGCTGATAACCTATGGTGATGTTAATGAGATCCTTGTTAATGATGATATTGTAGAAGTAGCTTCATCAGATTTAGAAAGGTTGAAAAATACATTGATTAACATGCCTAGCAATACTCATGTACAAATTTCAAATGAAACTGTTCATGTGAATTTTGCTGCAGGTACAGCTAATCTTGAAGCCGTAAATAAATTCTGTTTTGAAAACGGCATTGTGCTTTCACATTTGCAACTCAAAAAGAAAAGTTTGGAAACTAAATTCCTTGAATTGACCAATTAATCAAACAACTATGATGCATCTTTTAAAAATAGAGTGGATGAAAATTAAAAACTATAAAGTGTTTTTAATCATAGCCATTTTTTTTACCATTGGAATCTTGC
>CANGEZ010000299.1 GCA_947452875.1 Chitinophagaceae bacterium | reverse complement strand
GTGAATTTACCTTCCACTAAAACCGCAACAGGTATAGCCGCTGTTTTGTATTGATTGTCTTCGGGAGCGGTCACATTTTCTTTTCCACTGATTAAAGCAGGAGTAGCGATGATTCTGGCGTTTGGAGAACTATGAAGCAACACTGTTTTTTTAATTCCTTCCGATTCTACTAAATCAATTGAATTCACAAACTTACCGGAAACATATCCCAGATTTTTATTGATAGGATGATTTTCTGCAGATTCCAAAACAGGGAAATAATTCCAAGGTAAAAATTCAAACTGACCATTTCCGTTTACATCAAAAGGAAGATAATCGCATTGCAAATCCATCAGCAAATCTGGATTGATGCGCACGCCATAATGAAAAATAAAATCGTTTAGCTGCAAATCTCTATCATAAGCGATGACCTCATTTTTGATTTGCAGGCTGTCCATTTCAGCATTCAATCTGTCGATGAAGAAAAGTAATTTTCCCCCATTCATTACATACTGATCCAATTTCAATTTTTCAAGATCAGAAAAAGCTTCTTTGGGTTTTAATACAATTAACGCTTTGAATTCAGGAGCTATGAAGGGTTGTTTTTGAATATCAACCAAAGAAAGATTGTACGCGGGTTTTAAAGTTTGTTCAGCTAAATCATACACACTGAAATCCATCGGCTCACCGTTACCGATAGCATAAGCAATTTCGGTCTTTTCTTTTTTACCAATGGAAGCAATTGCACTAGCAAAATGATATTCGAGCATTGCCTCTGCATTGTTGACTTCCTTTACATTTACGATGGGCGTTTTGCCTTTGTAAATTTGGACTGGAAGCATAGTGTCTTTATAATGCAAAAGCGCAACAGGATAAACTTGTTGTTGCTGCTGACCATTTTTTACCTGGGCGGTAAGATTGATGGGAACGATGCCTAAAGAAGTTAATGTATCTGCATAAACAGAATTAGTGCCTTCTATGATTTCTTCAGGAGCAATAAAACGGTATTTTATTTTATTCCCTCCCACTTCTTTAAATTCTCTTAGTAAATCTTCGGTAGCAGCTGCTAATTTTTTAAACCCACTTGGATAATTACCTTTTAAAAAAACATCAATGGTAACAGGCTCATCGAGATTTTTCAATACAGCAATTGTTCCCTTACTTAAAGTAAATCGCTTTTCATCCGTAAGATCAATTCGGAAGTGCCATGTAGAAGTAATCATATTCACAGCAAGCAATACCAGAAGTATTAAGACTATTCCCCATCTACGATTCAAAAATCCTGAGAACTTCTTCATATTATTTGCTCTTCAGTTTTTTTTGGGTGATAAAAATAGAGAGTACAATCAAGCTTAAAAAATAAGTCAAATCCCTACTATCAATAACGCCTCTGCTGATACTTTGGTAATGAAAATCAATGCCAAGCATTTCGATATAATAATCTGCATTACCGGCAAACACACTGATTGAGCTTATCGCATTAAAGCCAAAATATAAAATCAAGCACATGAAAGCGCTAATCAAAAAAGATACAATAGCATTGGAAGTAAAACTTCCGCAGCAAACACTAATGGCAGAAAAAACAGCACTCAAGAAAATCAATCCCAAATAACTACCCGCAATGCCCCCTTTATCAATAGCTCCGGTAACACTTAGTGTTTTAATGGTGAATACATATAAAATAGTTGGAACAAGCGCAATGGCAACAACCAATATCACGGAGAAATATTTTCCCAACACAATCTGCAAAGAAGTTACTGGCTTGGTTTTCAAAATTTCAAAAGTGCCGGTTCTGAATTCATCAGAAAAAGAACGCATGGCAACGGCAGGAACTAAGAAAATAAAAACCCAAGGTGCCAATTCAAAAAACTTATCGAGACTTGCATAACCAAAATCAAAAATATTGCTGTCTTGAAGCAAAAAAAGGAACATCCCATTTATCAATAAAAACAGGATTACAGCAATATATCCCGTTAGGCTGCTGAAAAACTGATTTATTTCTTTTTTACAAATGTTCCACATAATTGAAAAATCTGCTGCAATTTACTCTATCCTGAATAAAGAAATTCAAGAAAAAAACCATTTTTAAACTGTTTTTAAATAGTTCAATTCGATTAAAAAAAATGAAAAAATAAATTATTAGTCTTTTTGATTTTTTATTTAGAAAAATACATAACTTGATTAGCTAATTTAAACACTAAACAATTTAACAATTATGAAAAAAACATTACTTTTCTTTATGGGCTGTACCCTATTAGCAATAGGCTGCCAAAAGACTTCACTCACAGAAATGAATGGAACTGATGGAAACATCGTTGCTGATGCACCTGCTTCATTTGGTCGCCATTGTGCCTCTTATGAAGTATTACAAAGACAAATAAAAGAAGATCCTTCATTAGTTGGCAGAATGCAAGCCATCGAACAAGCAACTGAAAGATTTGCCAGCAATCCTGAAATGGGAAGATTGGTAAATGGAGTTTATGTTATTCCTGTAGTTGTAAATGTATTGTATCAAACAGCTGCTCAAAATATTTCTTTAGCACAAATTCAATCACAAATTGCAGTTTTAAATGCTGATTTCGGAGCTACAAATAGTGATTATAGCTTAACCCCTTCTACTTTCACTGCTGTAAGATCAGGAAACACAAACATCCAATTTGTTTTGGATACAGTGATTCGTAAATCAACAACTAAATCAAGTTTCTCAACAAACGATGGTTGTAAAAAATCTAGCGGTGGCGGTGTTGCACCTACAAGCCCTACAACTAAGTTAAATCTTTGGTCTTGCAATTTAAGCGGCGGCATTTTAGGTTACGCTCAATTCCCTGGAGGTAGCTCAACTACTGATGGTGTTGTAATTGATGACAATGCTTTCGGTTCTACAGGAACTGTAACAGCTCCTTACAACAAAGGAAGAACAGCTACTCATGAAGTGGGTCACTGGTTCAATCTTCGCCACATTTGGGGTGATGCTACCTGCGGAAGTGATTTAGTTGGCGATACTCCAACTCACAATACGGCTAATTATGGTTGCCCTGCTTCAGGTCATAAATCAACTTGTACTGGTACACCAATCGAAATGACAATGAACTACATGGATTATACAGATGATGCTTGTATGTACATGTTCTCTGCTGGTCAGAAAACAAGAATGCTCGCTACTTTTGCAACGGGTGGGGGCAGAACAACTTTCGCTGCACCTTAATCAATTCAATAATATTATTTGAGAAAAGCCGCCCTTTGGGGTGGCTTTTTTATTTACC
>CANGEZ010000298.1 GCA_947452875.1 Chitinophagaceae bacterium | reverse complement strand
GAAGAATATGAAGCCTTGCGAAAGTTCATCAAAGAAACCGATTTGTGCATGATTCAATGGCGTAATTTCAATATCGACCCTGATTGGTATTTGGAAAAAATTGATGTGGCCGATACCGGCGAATGCATGGGCGTAAAACAAATGATGGAATTGATTAGAGAAGAATTTCCAAATCTAAAATTCGGTTATTTCAATCCGTCGATGGAAAGGATTAAAGGGGATTATGAGCATGATTTTGCGCATTAGGAATTTAATTTGGTAATTTGGTGATGTGATAATTTGATAATGACTTTCGGATAGTTACCTCATTTTCAAATTGCCAAATTTTCAAATCATCAAATTATTTCATCAAAAACTCCCTCACAAACATAATGGTACTATAAAACTGAAAATCCTGATTGTTCTTTTTTCCAAATCCATGTCCTTCATCATTTGCCATCAAAAACCAAATATTACCACCATTGGATTTTATTTTTTCTGCCATTTGACGAGCTTCGGTATAAGGAACTCTCGGATCATTTTTTCCTTGTACAATAAATAATGGTTTTGTGATTTCATTGGTGTGATTTAATGGAGAGATTTTTTCAAAAAATGCAGCCATCAAACTGTCTCTCTCATCGCCATATTCCACTCTGCGTAAATCTCTGCGATAGCTTTCGGTATTTTTTAAAAAAGTATTGAAATTGCTGATGCCCACCACATCTAAAGCGCATCTGATTTTATCGTTGTAATGAAAGGCGCAAGCCAATGTCATATAACCACCATAGCTACCTCCTGTAATCATAATTCTATCAGCATCCAAATCAGGTTGTGTGGCAATCCAATCTATTAATGCACCAATGTCTTTCACACTATTTTCTCTGTTGTAATTGTTATCGAGATTGGTGAAAGTTTTACCATAACCAACACTTCCTCTTACATTGGGATAGATAATTGAAATGCCAAGCTCGTTTAGATAGTAATTACTTCTTCCCAAAAAATTAGGTAATGATTGGCCTTCAGGACCTCCATGAATATTAATGATGACAGGCCTTTTGCCTTTGAATGATTTATTGGCGCTGTAAAGAAATCCACTGATGTCAAGACTGTCGAAGCTTTTCCAATGAATCAATTTTGGTGCTTCAATACCATATAAATTCATACCTCCCAATTCGCTTTCTGTCCAGCGAGTAAGCGTGTTCGTTATATAATTAAATTTATACACATCATTGCCGGAATTAAAAGTGCCTAAAGTAATGGCTAGTGTGGTGTAGTCTGCGCACCATTGTATTTTACCAATCGTTCCTACAAAAATTTGAGGAATGGGATTGTATTTTTTTGATTTTAAATCCTGAATGTAAAGTTTAGAAATGCCATTTTCATTAACTACAAAAGCGGCTTTGGTTTCATTGTGATTGATTTCATAACTGTTGACATCCCATTTCAATGGCTGTAATAATGGGGTGATTTTTTTAGAAATTAAATTAACAAGAGCAGGGTAGGTGTATTCGCTATTTTTGTTTGTTAGTATGTAAGCCGTTTTTTTATCATGGCTAAATTGAAGCGCGGTATAAACTACATTGCTGTCAGAAATGAAGATAGATTTTGTTTGTTTTGTAAAATCTCCCAGCCATATATTTGATTGACTGACACTGATGCCTTCATTGATTAAGATAGATTGCTCATCTTCACTCCAATCCGCAATACTCCAACCACCGCCATTGTTTTCAATGATTATTTTTTTTGTTTCAGGTTGAAGGGGATTCAACATCCAAATATCTCTATCAGCATTATTTCTTGCTGTACTTGTATAAATGATTTGTGAACCGAGCTTATTGAAAATATAATTTCCATTTTGAGACTTAGGCGTATTGGTTAATGGCGTTGATTTTGATGTTGCGAAATCATATCTGTACATCTGGCCAAACTCATTGCCGCCATTGTCTTTGGTAAATAAAAAATAATTTGCTTTTACAGGCTCAAATACCAATTCTTTTGGAGATTCATCAAAGAAGCTAATTTGCTTTCTTGAGCCCAAAGGCATTGTTACTTGATGAATCTGTGCTGTATTTCCAAATCTGGTACTGATGTAAATTTGATTGTCCTTTGGATGCACTGCCATCAAAGAAGCAGCTCGAAATTCAGTATATGGTTTTGTCTCACTGACGATTTCAGCATTGATAGAAGGAATACCTTCAGCAATTAGATTGTCTGGAAATTTGAGATAATTGATGTTTTGCGATTGGCAATTGTATCCTGTTAACGCAAAAAAAAGACTAAATGTAATAATTTTCATTATTTAAATTTAGCCTTTTATAATCTTTTCAAAACAGAATTATTAAAAAAAATCTGTCTAATACTTTATGATCTTTTTCGTTACAACTGTATTATTATACTTGATTTTTATAAAATAAATACCGCTGTTAAATTTTGCAATGTTTAAATAATCCTTGTTGCTTGTTCTTGACACTAGTTGTCCAGTACTGTTATAAATGTCCGTTGAGAATACAGTATTTGTTGGTATGTTTATTTTAATGAAATTATGAGCGGGGTTTGGATATACAATGATTTCCTTAGTTGGTTCACCATTATCAATTTGAACACCTGGGTCGCAATTAAGGTAATGTTTTAAATGGAATGAAGAATCTGCAATGATATTTTCATCTCCTTGTTGGTATAATAAAAATCCAAAAAAGACAAACATCATTTCATCAGTAGTGTTTTCTCCGTATCGCACATCCCTTGGTGGATTGCTCGGATTTTCAGGATTGTTAGTGGTATTGTCATAAGTAGCATAACAATGCAGCATGGTTCCTTGTGGCATTTTTACCGGAGATTTGAAAGTATGCGTTCCTTGCCAGTGAAAATCCCAGTCGTCAATTTTTATCAATTTAATGGTGTCGCCATTAGGTTTGATGCCATAACATTCAAATGACTTGCAAAGCAAATGACCATGAGGACCTGTAAAAATAAAGGAGAGATCAAACGGCATCTGCAACTGTGCATGAAATGTTTTAACTGTATTTGCAGGAATGAACAATGGCCCATTGGTCATCGTATTCTTATAAATTAATGGTTGAATGAGTACGTTTCTTAAACTACTATTGCTCAATTTAAAATTAACTTTTGTGCTGTCGATTTTTCCTGCTGAGCCATTAGGGTAATGTATTTGAAGGATAATTCTGGCACCTGCTTCGAGTTTGATACCCATGCCTGTAGGATATTTTGTTACTTCACAACCAGGAACCCAAGTGTCCATTAAATTAGCTGTAGTGCTGCTT
>CANGEZ010000297.1 GCA_947452875.1 Chitinophagaceae bacterium | reverse complement strand
GCAACACAATCATTGATATTTTTGGTAAAAGCAAAACGTTGAAGTATAGCCGATTTTTCTTCGGGAGTGATTTTATTTTTCTCTGCAAGAGAATCAAGACTTTTATTGATGCTTTTTTGTGCATTCAATAATACATTTTCATTGGTGTCAAACAATATGGTATCAAATCCATTTTGAGCGGCGCACAATGCGATTCCGCTTCCCATGGTTCCGGCTCCGGTAACACAAATTTTGTTGATCATGGTGCAAAATTAATGATATATCAACCACGAATTCACGAATTATTTTACCGCGAAGAATGGTTTCACGCAAAGCTCGCAAGGAGGCAAAGACGCGATGTTTTTTACCACTAAAAAAACCCACCGTTAAAACGGTGGGCTATGTTGAAACGGTGGGCTATATAAAAAATAATAATTCGTGAATTCGTGGTTATCCCTTTGCGCCTTCGTGGCAAAAAAACATTGCGACCTTGCTCCTTTGCGAGCTTTGCGTGAAACCCATTCGTGAATTCGTGGCAACCCTAGCAAAACATAATCAAAGTCACCCTTGGGGGGATTTAGGGGGCCCCTATAATTCGTGGATACTCCCTTAATTCTTCAAACTCACCTTTGCAATCGCAATTTTAGAGCGACCTAACATTCTGTCTTCTTTACCTACAATAAATAAGTCTTTACCCAAACCTGAAGCTAATCTTGGCATAGCAGTTGGAACATCGTCATTGCTGAATAAAATACTACGTGTGTACTTACCCGTTATCAAATCCAAATCAACACCATAACATTCTGATTTTCTGAAATAGCTCATTTTTCTAACTCTTTGACCTAATTCAAGTGTATTCAAATTTCTTTTGCTGTCATTGAAAATGATTGCTGCTGATTTGTTACCTGCCAATACACCAAAACCAGCGTAGAAAGGCATGTTATAAGCATTGGCATCAAAGAAATTATTTCCTGCACTGAAAGACAAACCGTTACCGTAGCCTGAGCTTGATCCTGATTGAATCACTTCTCTCTGTTGTTTTGGCAAAATATGAAACCATCCAATTTCACCGACTTTATCAACTTTTGTCATCATTAAATCACCGCACTCATATACCTGATACCATGTTGTTCTTGATGACATACCACCGCCAAATCCTCCACCACCCGATGTAGTCGTTTCTGCATATTCATAGTGATGGTATTTTTCAGCAAGAATAACTACGCCACTATCTGGTGTGTAAAGAAAATTACGAAACACCATGTATTTAGAAAATCCATCTTCATTATTTTGAATCTTCTCTAATTTCTGTCTCTCTTTTCTTTCTTTTCTGCTTTCATCATCACCATCTTCATCGGTATCATCATCTAATTTTGTAATCAAACTGGTATTGATTTCTTTAGAGCTTGTGCTTACAACATCTCCTGTTTTAGGATTGATGCGCTGTGCCAAAATACCATTGATTTCTGATCCTCTTTTAGTATTGCTATAAAAAGCGGCAATGATGATATCACGTTTTGGCACTTGAATTACTTTGGTGCTCACCAACCATTTACCATTGATTTGTGTATTGATTTCTTTTATCAACTTACCTTCATTGTTGTGAATACGAATATTGTAATTTGAGAAATCAAGATATTTTGATTTCTTCTTTTTTCCTTCCTGGTATTCATATACACGACCCACCATGACTACGTTTCCATTTTCAGTGTACAGCACATCTGCCAACTGAAAAGTCTTAGGATCTATTTCATTTGTAATAGAAACCGTTTTACCGATTTGCTTTAATTTTTCATCGTATTCTCTTACTTCATAGTTATTTTTTTCGCGACCTTCAATGGTACTTACTATCACCATTTTTGTACTATCAAAATTGTAAGTAATATTAAAATTGATATCATCTGATTTAGATTCTTTTGTCCAGTTGGTAATTTCAGTAAATTCACCTGATAACTCGCCGTTTTTCTTATCAACAGGAGCAGCAAATAATGTCAATTTCTTCTCTTTCTTTTCATAAGTTGAAGCAAGAACAAATAACTTGTCTTTCAAGAAAAAGAATCTTTCATAATCTTTTCCCTTTAGTTCTTTATTGAAATCCTGATCATATTCCTGATTTAGATTTTTGTCCAATTTAATCAACGTTGCAGATTCACGCATAGTGGCTCCAATAACAAAATAGGATTTCAACGCCATGTGAGATTCTTTCACAAAAACACCGGTATTATCAGCATGAATAACCGATAAATCTGTACTTCCCTTTTTTAATTTGAATTCTTCGCCCCAGGTAACTGAAGCATTTTGTGCATTGGCAAATGTTACCAATAAAATTGTCATAACGGACAAGTAGAACTTTCTCATTTTATTTGTTTTGATTTTTAAATTTATATGTCTTACGCTTGTGTAAACTGTCTCAAAAACCTCACATCATTTTCACTGAATAGCCTAAGGTCTTTCACTTGATAACTAAGCATGGTAATTCTTTCTATTCCCAAGCCAAAGGCAAAACCAGTGTATTTATTACTATTGATTCCGCAATTATCCAAGACACTTGGGTGCACCATTCCGCAGCCTAAAATTTCAACCCAACCTGTTCTTTTGCAAACGCTGCAACCTTCGCCACCACAAATCAAACAACTGATGTCCATTTCTGCACTAGGTTCGGTAAATGGAAAATAAGACGGACGAAAACGGATTTTCACATCTTGTCCAAACATCTCCTTTACAAAGAAATAAAGCGTTTGTTTTAAATCTGCAAATGAAACATTTTCGGCAATATACAACCCTTCCACCTGATTAAAAAAACAATGTGCTCTGGCGCTGATGGTTTCATTTCTATATACTCTTCCAGGGCAGATGATACGAAGTGGCAATTCATTTTTCTCCATTTCCCTGATTTGCACGCTGCTGGTATGTGTACGCAACAACCAATCAGGATTCTGGCTGATGTAAAAAGTATCCTGCATGTCTCTGGCCGGATGATTTTCAGGGAGATTCAACGCCGTGAAATTATGCCAGTCGTCTTCAATTTCCGGACCCTCCGCAACGGAAAAGCCTAAACGCTGGAATATGGAAATGATTTTATTTTGAACGATGCTAATCGGATGACGCGTTCCCAAAGGCAATGGCTGTCCGGGAAGCGTGATGTCTATATTACTGGAAGTAGCAGCATTTTCTGTTCCGATGTTACCCGACAAGGATTCAAAAAAACTTTCTGTAAATACTTTAAATTCATTCAGCATCTGGCCGGCTTCTTTTTTCTGATCTACAGGCACGTTTTTCATCTCGCCCATAATCGAT
>CANGEZ010000296.1 GCA_947452875.1 Chitinophagaceae bacterium | reverse complement strand
GGCTGGTATCGATACGGAAACAAAATATTTACCATTGATTTTTTTACAGAGAATGAAATATTGTACCAGGTTTATTGGCTTAGATATAATGTTCGCCAATTAAAGCTTAGTGATTCACATCAAAAAATTCTCAACAAAAACAAGAGGTTCAATTATAAAATCATTCCATTTCAAAACACTCAAGAGCTTGAAACGTTGCATGCTTTATATTTTGAAAACATTGATTTTACTACAATTTCTTCCATTCAAGAATTGATGGAAGATGTTGACAATAGCGTTTACAATTCAATGTTGATAGAAATAAGAGATGAAAATAAATTAATAGGAGCCGGAATTTTCGACTATGGCAATAAATGTATTGCAGGTATAAAAAACATTTTTCATCCAGAGTATAAAAAATACAGCCTCGGTAAATATTTGATGTTGCTAAAATATCAATATTGTTTACAACAAAACATAGAATGGTATTATCCCGGATACTTTGCGCCGGGTTATAAAAAATTTGATTATAAACTAACTATTGATCCCGGTGCAACAGAAGTCTGTTTGATTGAAAACCGTAAATGGGTTTCATATCGTGATTTTATTTTGTTGGGTTCACGATAAGCTTTGTAGAAACAGAAGATCCATTACTTAACGAAATAGCAATAATATAAACCCCGTTTGATAAATCGCCTGTGTAGATATGGATGCTGTTTTCTCCAATGTTCAAATAAGTAGAAAATTGATTTATTTTTCTTCCTACTTCATCATATAAAACAACAGTGCCATTTCCTGAAAATTTACTCAACAAGTTGATATCAGAAAAACCCACAGCAGGATTAGGAAAAACTGATTGAATAAAAAATGTTGTTGGCGCATCAAATTTTACCGTTGCCACATTGCTGTATTTGTAATTGCCATCAATATCCATTTGTTTTAGTCTGTAATAATTATTACCACTTAATGGTTTGTTGTCTTGAAAAGAATATGGCAACGTCGTGTTGCTGTTACCGTTAGTTGATTTGCTATTAACATTTCCAATTTTAGAAAATCTGTTTCCGTCTAAAGATCTTTCAATGTCAAAACTAGCGCAATTAATTTCTGAAGCGGTTGTCCAGCTTAATTCGCTTGTGGACGACTTTTTTATTGCCGTAAAATTTTTCAAAGCCACAGGAAGCACACCAAATGCAGTAATGGCTTGAGCATATACTTTATTTTCAACGCCTCTGTTTTCAGACCAAACGGCAACAGACTGATTATTTACACATGAAGTAAATGCAAATCTTCCTTTTGGCGAACCTGGACCCGCAGTGGTAGAACTGAGTTCAACACGATTTCCTGGCCACACAAAATTTCCATTGGCATCCAAACGTGTACCATAGATTTTATAATTGACATCATAAACCGAAAGAAAAGGCGCATCATTAAAAAGAGATAACGAGCCTGCTAAGGTTTCAAATGAGGTGCTAATTGGAAAAACTTCTTTACCAATAGGATTCAACAGAACAG
The DNA here is from genome assembly GCA_947452875.1 of Chitinophagaceae bacterium. GTDB lineage: Bacteria > Bacteroidota > Bacteroidia > Chitinophagales > Chitinophagaceae > Ferruginibacter. The sequence continues at coordinate 1,800 of CANGEZ010000296.1, read as the reverse complement.
CACCCGTAGAGGTGTCAAATTTTTGTACATAAACACCATATTCTGATTGAGCGGAATTGCTGTAAGTACAAGCAGACCAAATATAAGGAGAGGCGGTAGCGTGTGCTATTGAGGTTGTTTGCTGAGAAGGATCTATATCGGAGTTATAGGTTGAGAATGCAGAACCATTGATACCCCAAGGAAGAGAACCATCACTGTTTATTTTTTGCAAATAAGAATTGAAGCGGAATCCTACGCTGGAATAGTAACCGTAATAAACCGTATTTCCTATGCTTAGAATTGAGTAATATCTTGCGCCAGATGTAGTTTGATTACACAATTGAATAGGAGCGGCCCACAATGCAACACCACTTGTATTGTAACGTTGTGCATAAAGTGTTGTTGAAATACCGAAACTTTTTTTCTGAAAAACGGTTGTAAAATCTCCATTTGAGTGACAAACAATTTGACCTCTTGTCGTATTGCTTGTTCCTACGTTTATGCTTACCGGTGAGGCCCACATTAATGCACCTGCGCTGCTTACTTTTTGAACCCTCAATGTTGAAGGGCTGTTGTTGTTCCAGCACACAACCACATCGTTTGTTTTATTGATAGCGGGATAAGGAGCAAGTCCTTCGCCAAGCACAACGCCATTTCCCCAAGGCAAACTACCATCTGTATTTACTTTTGAAACAACAGAAGAAAGGACACCAGCCACTTCATATTGATAACCGATGATTAAACTGTTATTACCATCAATACAAACATTAAATACAAAAGTAGCTGAACCTGAAGTTTGATTAGAAACCAACAAGCCATTAGGGCCTAATAATTTATTTCCATTGACATCTAGAAGTTGTGCGCGCATATCATAATTGCCACCATTGTTGCTATAAAAAGCTACCCATGTTTTTCCATCGGTTGTAGTTGCCGTTTGTAAATCATCGCCATTTAATTCTGAAACAGCAAGATTTACAAAGGTGTTAGGATTCCACTGAGAATAAGATGTTGATGTTAAAAGAAAAAACAACGAAGCGAGAAAATAATTTTTCATAACAAACAATTTTGTGTTGTAAAACAAGGCGATAAAAGTAAGCAAAAACAACTGTATAGAGCCAACTTCAAAAACCAAAAAACCTGATAAATGTCAATATTTATATGGCCAACCAACCCCCGAATCCCCTGCCCCTTTAGAAAGAACCGGCGTATATAAAATAAAAAAACCGCACATCTAATCAAGAGGTGCGGTTTTTGAGGGTGGGCCCACTAGGATTTGAACCTAGGACCCTCTGATTATGAGTCAGATGCTCTAACCGACTGAGCTATAGGCCCTTTCTTTTGCAAGAAATGTATTTATTAGTCTTTTTATGTTGCCGGCAATCCAAATGATATTTTCATTTGGGAGAGCAAAAGTAATTAAATTCAGATATTTGCCCCAACTTTTATTCAAATAATGACTATGATAAATAATATATTGTTTGATTTGGGCAAAGTGCTGCTCAATTTTGATAATGATAACGCTAAAAACTATTTCAAAAAATTTGGCGTGGATGATTATGAAAAACATGTGATGGCGCTACATGCACAAAATATTTTTAACGAGTTGGAAACCGGTGAATTATCGGCAAATCAATTTATCAACACCATCAGCCAAAAATTAAACGGTTCGGTTTCAGATATAGAAATTCAAAACGCTTGGAATTCTATATTGATGGATTTCAGGACAGAAAGCATGAAACATCTTGAAAAACTAAAAAAACAGTATAAACTTTATCTATTGAGCAACACCAATGTTCTTCATCATGAGGAGTTTAATCGAAT
>CANGEZ010000295.1 GCA_947452875.1 Chitinophagaceae bacterium | reverse complement strand
TTGTCTTTTCAGGTTGATCAATGTTCGAAACAAACCCTTTAATTTTTAATGAACCAAGACTGCTGCTGATGGATAAGTCTGTATTGAAATTATGGCTATTGCCTTGAAAGCTGCCTTTTGCAGCGATATTTGCTGGAATATAAAGTTGTTTTTTTAATTCATCGGGCAGATAATTTAAAATCATTTTAGTATTCAAAGAAAATGAATGTGTATTTACCTTGAATTTCAAAAGTTCAGGCTTGTCGAAATTATTGACTACAATATTTCCATTGTATTCAAATCCTTTTGCTTTGGCGATGATGGAAGCGTCTGCATTTTTCATGTCGCCTTTTATTTTTCCGCTCAATTGAAAAAGATCTGGCAAATCTATTAATGAAGCTTGGTGTTCTTTTGGAACAAACATCGCTATATCTTTCTTCAACAAATTTGTGTTGATGATATTAATGTTGTAGGCGATTTTATTTGAATCAAGCAAATTGTATAAAGTAGCCTTTGCTTTTAATTGACTTCCATGTAATCCGCTGAATTCAAAATCAGTAAGATCTAATCTATTCAAATTGCCGTTGGCTTCGGCTGTAATATTTATTTTATCAGATGTAAAAAATTCAGCTGGCAAGATCTTCCGCAATTCAGGATTCAATATCGAAAGCTCTTTTGTTGAAATATATGATTTGTAAAGTGAAAGATTGAAGTGGCTATTTTCAGGCTTGTTGATGATATCGTCTATGTCATTAAAACTATATTCAAATGACCGTTGAATAAGACTGTTTGGTGTTTTAATGAACAAGTCTGTTGTGCTCATTGAATTCTTGTTCATGTTGAAATTCACATGAGTACTATCTAGTGAAAGTCCTGATTTTTCGTTTAAGGCTAACTGTTTGATGATAAATGAAAGTGAATCTTCTCCAAAATAAATATCATTTACATTGCTGTTGATGTTTTGGGCAATAATATGATTTGCATCAAATCCATCAATAGAAGGAGCAGCATTGTCATTGTAGATTAAATGGCTTCGTTTAACAGCAACATTTGCAGCATTGAATATCCAAGGCGATGAAGTAGTTGATGTGTCAATGTCATTTTCATCTGATTTGTAATTGAATATGATATCAGCACTGTCAATAAGTATAGATTTGTTTTGTATCAACTGCTTGTTCAAGTCAACATAAAAATAATTCGCTTCAAGTTGATGTGATTGGTTTGAAAAAAACAATTCATTTTCAGTGTCATTGAATTTGATATTTGAATTTTTAAAATCAGTGTGATGAACAGTAATGATGGGCATTTCGCTTGCAATTGCAACAGGAACATTTTGAACTACATTTCCTTTATATAATTGCATGTTAATACTGATGCCATCTGCGGCAATGTCTTTTATATCATAAACAGATTTCTCAAGATTAATGCTGTTGAAATTGATTTCGCTTTTTGAAATAGCGGAAACAAGTTCGGTGCCACCATAAATATCTTTATAATTGATTCTGATTTTATTCAGAGCTACATTTTTGATGTTAAATTTCAGAGTAGAGGTGTCTTTTAAATTTGTTGTGGTGCCAGGATTGTCATTGCTTGCAAATGCATCGATTATAAACTGATAATTGAAATCTGCATTTCCTTTTGAAGAATATAAATTAGCATAAACATCAGAAACAGATAATTTACTCATATTCACTTCTCCGTCGAGTAAATCCATCATTTTGATTTTTACATCAATCTTGCCGGCATAAAGTAAAGTGTCTTTGTTTTTATCTTCAATGTAAATCTGTTCCAATGTAATTCCATTCGGAAGATCATAATTTAATTTCCCAATGCTGACTTTTGTATTTATTTTATTCTGGAGATAATGTTGTGCTTGATTTTTGATGAAATCTTTACCATAATCGCTGTTGATGAATAACCATAGCGACAAGAGGATTACTGCCAGGGAGAGCAGTAAGTAGACAAGAACCTTAATGGATCTTTTGAATATTATTTTCCCTTTACTCATGATGTCATCAAGAGGACACTAATTTTTTATAAACTGAATATTATTTCGCTTTAAATTTTTCAATCGCCTTTCTTGAAAAATCGCTTAGGATCAATCTGCCACTTATAGCTGCTCTTTCGCTTAGTAAAGTATCCCAGTGTTCGGTGCCTTTCCAGAAAACGCGTTTCAATTCCATCATGGCTTCAGGATTAGATTGAGAAAGTGTTTTGGCTAGTTTTAAAACAGCTTCATCTACTTTTTCGATGGAAGAATGTAATTCAGCAAACAATCCATTTGAATAAGCCCATTGTGAGTTTCTCCATGAAGTTGCATCAATGGAAAGAGATGAAAATGCACTAGTTCCCATTTTTCTTTCAACGGCAGGTCCCACTACAAATGGACCAATGCCTACAGCCAATTCGCTTAATTTGATATCCGCGGTATCTAATGCAATGGAATAATCTGCAGCAGCAGCTAATCCCACACCACCGCCTACACATTTACCTTGAATTCGAGCAATCACAAATTTGGAAGATACTCTTATGGCATTGATGACTTTAGCAAAGCCACTGAAAAAAGCAAGTCCTTCTTCTGTAGAATTGATTTGCAACAATTCATCAAATGAAGCACCAGCACAAAATGCTTTTTCACCGGCGCTTTTTAAAATGATAACTGCAGCTTTTTTATTCTTGTCTGCTAGATGAATTTCTTCAGCTAATTGGTTTAGAATTTTTCCGGGCAAAGAATTGCTTTGCGGATGATAAAATTCTATCGTTGTGATGTTGTCATTTGTTGAAGAAACCACATAAGCTTCTTTATTCGATTCGCTCATACAATTAAATTTTATGTTTCATTTGTACCATAGTTAATATTGTGGCAATGCCCACCAGTTCATCTGTTTCGTCAAACATTTCTACTAGCCATTTTACAATGCCTTTAGGAATGTCGGCGCCTTTTGTCATGGGTACTTCAGGGTTGGGTTCTTTCAATTCTTGCGCCGTTTTTTCTTTACAAGTAAATCTGATATAAAGAGCATGACCAGCATACATGGGCTTGGTAAATCTTAATTCATCAATACCATAATTAAGCAGTACAGGGTTTTTATTATAACTATCTACAAACAAACCAGCAGCAGCACTCATGATAAAATAGCCATGAGCTACTTGCTCTTCGAACATGGTATTATTAAAATCTGTAGCAATCATGTGCGCATAAAAATGATCACCACTTAAGTCTGCGAATTTGGTAATGTCTTCCGAAGTAATCAATCTTTTCTCTGTTACAATTTGATCTCCGATTTTTAATTCTTCAAAGTATTTTTTGAAAGGATG
>CANGEZ010000294.1 GCA_947452875.1 Chitinophagaceae bacterium | reverse complement strand
TTCTGATTTCATAAAGTCCTTTGATACCACTGATATGTTTTAAATAATTAGCCGGAATCAACTCAATCGTTTCTACGACTTCGATAACTTTAAATATTTTATTCTGGATTTTTATCGGTTGTGATTTCAAAAAATCTTCAAAATGATTTTTATAGGCGACAACCTCTCTAATTATATTCATACAAAGGTAACTTTTAAGTTACTAATAGGCAAGGCGTTTTTGAATATTTTTGCACTCAAAACAAATAAAAAAGAGAGAGAATAAAAAGGTGATTTCACCTGTAATTTGGAGTATTTTATTTTTTAGGGGCGTCGCATCTTCTAGTTGTAGTTTTCTTGGTTGTCACTCTTACAGAGTTTATTTCAAACCTTCATTATCTTTTCGAATAAATTCACCTCTATGAGGTTAAAAACAATTCGTGAATTCGTGGTTAACCAACCTACTCCACCATTCCCCTCAAGTCATCATTTTCAAACACCGTTTGCTCTTGCTCATTCATGCCAATAACAAAGATTGCCTTTGCCAATTCAAGTGAAGTAATACTGTATTTCTTTCCTAGTAATTTAATAATCGGATAGAGCATCCTAAAAAGAGCATAACTAAAATTGGGTTCTTTTCTTTTGATAACCGGATATATATATCCCGGGCGCGCACTATGAAAATGATTCCCGTAAATTTCAAAAAGCTTGTTTTCGGCAATGCCTTTGTCTTTGGCAAACATCACTTTACTTTTTTCTGTTCTATCGGCACCTGCACCACTAAGTAAAATAAATTTAGAAGCTGGCGAGTGGGTATAGACTGCTTTAGCCAATGCAACGGGATAATCAATTGTGATGGTTCTAAATGTGTCTCTATCTACCGCTCCCGTATAAACACCAACACAAAAAAACACGACATCAATATTCTTAATCATCGGAATGATGTTATCATAATTCAAAAAATCATTCACAATAATCTCCTTTACTTTTTCATGAAGATTAGCTGATGGTTTTCGGGAAAGAATAAAAATTGTTTCAATCTCTTTTGATTGAACGCAAATGTCTAGCAAATGCGCACCCACCATGCCTGAAGCTCCTGCAATAAGAATACGTTTTGGAAATAATGAATCCTGCATCAAAACAAAATAAAAAACTTACAATATAATACTGCTAAAAAAATCCACCAAACTCCTCGCATTACCATCCCCCTCCTTCGGAGGGGCCAGGGGAGGCTTATTCAATCGTCCACGTCTCATCCCCCCTTAGCAATTTATCCAAATCGCCTTTGCCCTTTTGTGCAATAAGCTCTTCAATTTGTATGGTCATGATATCTTCGTAACAAGCTCTTTCTGTTTGGTAAAAAACACCGAAAGGTCTAGGCAAATGTCCTTGTGAAGAAGGATCATCAAACATTCTCACCAATATCTGCGCTTTGTAAAAATCTCTTTCGTCATGTATCCATAAATCATTTACAGAAACATTTTCATTCAATTCCACCACAACAGGTTTGAATCCATCAAGTTTTATTCCTTTGTTTTGATTGGCACCAAAAACTAACGGTTTACCTTGCTCTAAGAAAATAATTTCTTCCATCTTGCTGCCTTTTTCTGTAAACACTTCGAAAGCGCCATCGTTGAAAATATTGCAGTTCTGATAGATTTCTAAAAATGAAGTTCCTTTATGAGCATTGGCTCTTAACAACATTGCCTGCAAGTGTTTTGGATCGCGATCCATAGAACGAGCTATGAAACTTCCGTCTGCACCCATTGCTAATGCTAATGGATTAAATGGATGATCAATACTTCCAAATGGTGTGCTCTTGGTAATTTTATGTTCTTCTGAGGTAGGTGAATATTGACCTTTTGTCAAACCATAAATCTGGTTGTTGAACATCAGCACATTCACATCAAAATTTCTTCTTAATAAATGTATCGTATGATTACCACCAATACTCAAACTATCCCCATCTCCGGTTACAATCCAAACACTTAGTTCTGGTCTAGCTGCTTTCAATCCACTCGCCACTGCTGTAGCACGACCATGAATACTATGCATACCATACGTATTCATATAATAAGGAAAACGACTGCTACATCCAATTCCAGAAATGATAACGATATTTTCTCTCGGAATACCCAATGTCGGCATCACTTTCTGAACCTGTGCCAATATTGAATAATCACCACAACCAGGGCACCAGCGCACTTCCTGATCGGTTGCAAAATCTTTGGCGGTTAATGGGGCCGGTATAACTGTTTCACTCATGATATTCCTTATTTTTTCGGGTGTAAAGGTAAGAAAAGCTGAGGCATTATGGTGTTACAGCATGCTTTGTTCTCTTCAATTTTCTGTGGTCTAGGAAGTAAATCAATCTAGCCGTGAGCTCTCTGCCCTGTGATTTAGAAAAAACCTGTCTCATATTTTTTAAATATCCCGGATTAGCGGAGCCATCAACTGTTGCGTCGCCTGGCAACCAGTTTTTCCATCCCAATATAAAACGACTTCCATACATGAAATCCCAGGTGTAAAACATATCCAGATTATAAGCATTGTAATTCTCATCGTTGCCTGCGATAAACGGTCTTTCTATCCAATACCCATTTTCATCAACATTATAAAATTGACTGTAGTTTACATGGCTCCAGTAGTGTCTGGCCCTCAATGTCAAAAACATCCTAGGTGTGAAATTGATCATACCAGAAAGCACATTGGTAAATTGATTTACATCTCTTCGGCCAATGATGGGATCTCCGTTGGCCTCACGTTGAAAAGCATAACCCACATTTCCATGATCAATGCTTCCGCCCGATTGAAGTTCCATGCTCAGTCTATCGCTGAAACGATATCGAATATTAAAATCTCCTCTGTAAAATTCTGAATTTTTGAATGCTGATGTATTTGCAAAACCCACATCCAAACCGGCGAAAAAACGTTTACGACTATCCGAACTTCCGCTAACCCCAAAATACTGCCATGGCATCATTCTTACCATCTTGCCTGGCGTTCTCAATTCGAAATAATCATGTTGCCAAGCTGGTTTGGTTTCAAACATAAGTGTGAGATCCCAGAAATTTTTGAAAAAATAAAATGCACTACCGCCTACTCTAAATTCAGTCCATTTCATTGGCGTGTACAGGTAACTGTTATCTGCGCTTAGTGAATACACGTATGTTAAAAAATGTTTTGTGGGAGTCAGTTGCTTATAGGCAAAGGAAGCACTTGTAGTGAATTCATTCGGTGCCTGCAAATATCCCAAATCATTGGGGTTATAGTGTTCCGATTCTACGTTCTGTCCAATTTCAAACTGAAACTTACCACTTACTTTTTTCAAGCT
>CANGEZ010000293.1 GCA_947452875.1 Chitinophagaceae bacterium | reverse complement strand
AAAGATAATCGATTACCCTTCGAAACTAAGCTACCCATTAAATTCGATGCTTTTGAAGAACCATTTTTTCTTAAGCTTCACCAGATGCATGTATGCATGTACGTGATATCTAGTGTCGTAAAAGAAAAAAACTTATCCTAAACAACAAGACATTTAAGGCTTTGTCCTGTAAATGTCAATACCATTGAAGAACCCTTTTAATCTATCCCTTCAAGATATTTTAGGTCAAACTTTGTCCTGTAAATATCAATACCATTGAAGAACCATTTTAATCTGTAAAATCACCAACGGCTTTAATCCGTACCTATTTTGATTTCAGATGAAATGGAATTCAGATTAAGAAAACAACACATTATTTGCTGAAACAACATGAAAAAAAGGGTAGTCATATTGGGTGCAGGAGAAAGCGGAGTCGGAGCGGCTTTGCTCGCTAAGCAACAAGGCTTTGACGTCTTCGTCAGCGATGGCGGCCCTATCAAACAGCAATACGTTGATGAGCTAATTCAACATCAAATTGATTTTGAACAATCCGGACACACCGAAGCAAAAATTCTCAATGCAAACGAGGTCATCAAAAGTCCTGGCATACCTGAAAAAGCTGACATGGTGAAAAAAATCAGAGCCGCCAAAATTTCAATCATCAGCGAAATCGAATTCGCATTCAGATATAAAGGCGATAGTAAAGTAATAGCTATTACAGGAAGCAATGGTAAGACCACTACAACTGCAATGACTTTTCATATGTTCAAAAGCGCTGAAAAAGATTGCGCTATGGTTGGCAATATCGGTTATTCATTCGCAAGACAAGTGGCCTTAGATCCCAAGCCTTTGTACGTAGCGGAAATTAGTTCGTTTCAATTGGATGATATTAAATCTTTCAGACCAGATGTAGCCGTATTGACAAACATCACCGAAGATCATCTAGATCGTTACGAATACAAAGTAGAAAATTATATCAAAAGCAAATTCAGAATCATCGAAAATCAACAGGAAGGGGATGTATTTATTTACAACCTCGACGATAAGACGACGATGGACAATATATCTAAATACCCCATTAAATCAACCCAAGCTCCAATCACTATGAGTAAAGAATTACCACAAGGTGCCTATCTGACAAACGCGAAAATGTACCTTAAATGGAAAAGTGAAGAAATTCAAATGAGTGTTGAAGACTTTGCTGTTAAAGGAAAACATAATCAATATAATAGTATGGCAGCAAGTATGGCAGCAACGGCAATGGATATCCGAAAGGATAAAATCAGAGAAGCTTTACAGACTTTTGAAAGTTTACAGCATCGTATGGAAACTGTGGCCACCATCAAGGGTATTGAATTTATCAACGATAGCAAAGCTACTAATGTGAACAGCACCTGGTATGCATTGGAAAGTATGACAAAACCGGTGATTTTAATTATGGGAGGAGTAGATAAAGGAAATGATTACGAAATGCTGAAGGAGCTGGTGACTGAAAAAGTAAAAGCAATCGTTTGTATGGGTTTAGATAATACAAAAATCAATGAAGCTTTCGGTGATATCGTTCCGCTAATCGTGAATACTGAAAATACTTTTGATGCAGTAAAAACAGCTTACCATTTTGCGAATAAAGGAGAAGCGGTTTTGTTAAGTCCAGCTTGTGCAAGTTTTGATTTATTTAAAAACTATGAAGACCGCGGCAATCAATTTAGAGAAGCAGTAAGAAATTTATAAGAATATCAATTAACAATAACAATGTCAACATTTGTTTCAAAAATAAAGCAGCTGTTCAGCCCTTCAGAAAATGGAGAGTTGGCGACTACAGTTCCTTTCAAAGGAATTGGAGATGTTGGCGGCAATATTGTTAGCAAAACAAAAGGCGACAGGGTCATTTGGGCAATTGTGCTAATACTCACATTGGCGAGTTTGTTGTTGGTATATAGCAGTACCGGTTCTTTGGCATACAGAATGAGCAAAAGCAATGAAAGTTATTTATTCAAACAACTGGCATTTATCATTCTTGGTTTGATCATTATTTATTTTTTTCACAGGGTAAACTATACTTTCTTTTCAAGAGTGGCATTGATTATATTTTTAGTTTCATTGCCATTGTTGATTTATACTTTGTTTTTTGGTGTGCAACTTAATGCAGGTAGCAGATGGATCAGGCTTCCGGTAATTAACATGACATTTCAAACCTCAGATTTAGCTAAACTGGCTTTGTTTATGTATTTGAGCAGAATGTTGAGCAGAAAGCAACATGTGATTAAAGATTTGAAAAAAGGATTTCTACCCATCATCATTCCGGTGGTTTTGATAACAGCATTGATTGCTCCTGCGAATTTATCTACTGCATTATTAATATTTGGAACAAGTATGGTGTTGATGTTTATTGGAAGAGTGAGTACAAAACACATGCTGGCTACCATTGGATTTGCCATGATTCCTGTTGCTTTATTGGTAATGATTGCTGTTACAAATTATGACAAGGAAAATCATAGAGCTAAAAAATTTCCTGAAGCATTGGATGTGGCCAGGGTGAAAACATGGGTAGGAAGAATTCAAACTTTTTTGTACAGCAAAAAAGATGACGACAATGAAAAGTTATATCAAATCAATCAAGCAAAAATTGCGATAGCCAATGGTGGTTGGTTTGGGCGTGGACCGGGCAATAGTGTACAAAGAAATTTTCTTCCACATTGTTACAGTGATTTTATTTATGCCATCATCATTGAAGAATATGGATTTTTCGGTGCGGCATTTATGCTGATGATTTACTTGTTATTCTTATTCAGATGTATCAGGCTTTACCGAAAGTGTCCATTTGCATTTGGTGCTTTTCTGGCATTGGCATTGAGTTTTACTTTGGTGATTCAGGCTATTGCCAATATGGGTGTGAATGTGAGTTTGTTTCCTAATACAGGTGTAACGCTTCCATTGGTAAGTATGGGTGGTAGCAGTTTCTTGTTTACTTGTATGTCAATTGGAATTATACTTAGTGTGGCAAGAAATGTTGAACAGCTTGAAGGTTCTCAATTACAGAAAGTAGAAGCTGAGGTAGAAGAAACAGCAGCAGTTAATGAATAAATGAAGGTACACTGATGACAGGAAAAAGATTCATAATAGCAGGTGGTGGCACGGGTGGACATATTTTCCCGGCAGTTGCGATAGCCAACACCTTAAGAAAAATGAATCCTGATGCTGAGTTTCTTTTTGTAGGAGCAAAAGGAAAAATGGAAATGGAAAAAGTACCGCAAGCAGGTTATCAAATTGAAGGATTAACCATTGCGGGTTTTAATAGAAGTTCTTTGATAAAAAATATCGGCTTACCTCTGAAATTAATTCAAAGTTT
>CANGEZ010000292.1 GCA_947452875.1 Chitinophagaceae bacterium | reverse complement strand
TCAAGTAAGACCTGGAAAAAGAACACCTGCTCCCCCATTTACAACATCAACTTTACAACAAGAAGCCAGCCGTAAACTCGGTTATGGTGTTAGCAAAACCATGTTGTTGGCTCAGAAGTTATACGAAAGCGGAAAGATCACTTACATGAGAACCGACAGTGTCAACTTAAGTGACACAGCCATGGAAGGTATCAAATCTGAAATCAGCAGAAGTTACGGTGATAAATACCTACACACCCGCAAGTATAAAAACAAAAATGAAAGCGCACAAGAAGCTCACGAAGCCATACGTCCTACTTACATGGAAAATCATACGGTAAACGACCTCGAATTGAGTCGCTTGTATGAGTTGATTTGGAAAAGAACCATCGCTTCTCAAATGAGTGATGCCGAGTTTGAAAAAACAACAGCAAAAATTAATATCAGTACTAATAATGAAGAGTTGAGCGCTTCAGGTGAAGTGTTGAAATTTGACGGCTTTTTAAAAGTTTATCTTGAAAGTACCGATGATGAAGAAAATGAAGAGGAAGGAGAAAGCCGTTTACCGAATATGACAGTTGGGCAAGTGCTAGCCTTTAATCAAATGACGGCAACTGAAAAATTCACCAAACACTCGGCAAGATATACTGAAGCCTCTTTGGTAAAGAAGCTTGAAGAATTGGGCATTGGCCGACCAAGTACTTACGCTCCTACTATTTCTACCATTATCAAAAGAACTTACGTAGAGAAAAAAGATAAAGACGCGGTGAAGAGAAGTTTCAGAATTTTAAAATTGAAGGATAATAATATTCAGAAAGTTACCGAACAAGAAAATACGGGTGCTGAAAAATCTAAATTATTCCCCACAGATTTAGGATTGGTAGTAACAGATTTTCTTAACCAGCATTTTCAAAATGTGATGGATTATTCTTTCACTGCAAATATTGAAAAAGAGTTTGATGAAATTGCTGATGGGAAAATGATATGGAATAAAATGGTGGCTAATTTTTATACACCATTTCATACTGGCGTTTCACATACATTGGAAACTGCGGAAAGAGCTGTTGGTGAAAGAATGCTGGGTGTAACGGAAGAAGGAAAACCTTTAACGGCTCGTATGGGTAGATACGGACCTATGGTTCAAATTGGTGCACAGAATGATGAAGAAAAACCAAGATTTGCTAAATTAAAAGCGACTCAAAGTATTGAGACCATCACTTTTGAAGAGGCTATTGAATTGTTTAAATTACCATTGAATTTAGGTGAATACGAAGGCATGGAAGTGCTGGTGAATATTGGCAGATTCGGGCCATATGTGAAATGGGGTGAACAATTTATCTCCATTCCAAAAGGCGAAGAGCCTTCTGATGTTGATTTGCAACGCGCTGTTGAAATCATTACTGCAAAGCAGGTAGAAGACGCTCCGGTTGGTTACTATGACTCAAAGCCGATTACCAAAGGAAAAGGCAGATTTGGACCATTCATCAAATGGAATGATTTATTCATTAATATTCCACGCGCTTATAATTTTGATTTGCTCACACAAAAAGATTGTGATGAACTGATTGAAAAGAAAATTGAAAAAGAAGCTAACCGATTTATACAACAATGGCCAGAAGAAAAAATCGCCATTGAGAATGGACGTTGGGGCGCATTTATTCGATTCGGTAAGAAAATGCTGAAGCTTATTGGTCAGGGTGCAAACGGAAAATATACGCCAGAAGAATTGGCTGCATTAGATCTTGAAGCGGTAAAGAAAATGATATTGGTGCAAGAGCCTAAAGCTTTTGATAAGAAAGCGGCTGTAAAGAAAAAAGCAGCACCTAAGAAGGCAGCTACTAAAAAAGCGCCTAAAAAATAATTCATTATACAACTTTAAAAATCCCGAATAAAATCGGGATTTTTTTTATTTATTATACTATCAATTAAAGTTAGCCACACCTGTGGAAAATAATAAATTTGGATTGCCTCTTTTCTGTACGAAATTGAGCAGAATTAACTAACTAGTTTATTGTGATAGAAAATAACGAGATAAAGGCTTTGCTTCACCTTATGGATGATCCCGACGAAGATGTATTCCAGTCTGTAAGTGAAAAAATCATAACATTTGGTAAAGCCATTATTCCCAACCTTGAACATTTATGGGAAAGCAATCACAATGAAACTACACAATTAAGAGTTGAACAATTAATTCATCGATTACATTTCAGAGACCTTACAGAAGAATTTACGCTTTGGCTAAACGATAGTAATTCCAGTTTATTGAGTGGCTCTCTAATTATTGCTAAATATCATTTTCCAGATATCAATACCTCTCAGGTACTTCAAGAAATTGAAAAAATAAGAAGAAACGTTTGGATTGAATTGAATGCCTATCTCACTCCAATGGAAAAAATTACGGTGTTGAACAGTATTTTCTATAACTACTACAAGCAAATCGGAGTAGATTTGAATTATGATAGTCCAGATCAATTTTTGATTAATAAAACGCTGGAAACCAAATCAGGCAATGCCATCAGCAATGGAATTGTTTATTTGATTTTATGCCATTTATTGGATATTCCTGTTTCTGTTATTCAAATCCCTAAACAGTTTATTCTGGCTTATTTTGATGATGAATTTGAATTGTCACATCCTGAATTGCCTATTGCACAAAAAATAGTTTTTTATATAGATCCTGTTTCAGGACAGATGTTCTCCACTAAAGATGTAGAAAGTTATTTTAAAAGAATGAATGTCCCTCCTGCTCCTTATTATTTCAAACCTATGAATAACAAACAAGTTATCAGATTTTTACTTGAAGAACTCAGTAAATGTTATGATACAGACAACAATCGTTATAAAATGGACGAATTACTTTCACTGGCTTATTTAATAGAAATATGATCTACCACGTAACCACAAAATCTGAATGGGCAATGGCTATGTCAATCGGAAAATACGAAGCCCCTTCTTTACATACTGAAGGATTTATTCACTTGAGCAAACAGGATCAAGTTGCGGGTGTACTCGACCGTTATTACAAAGGTGTCAATGATCTTGTTTTACTTCATATTGATGAAACACTCTTGACCGCTGAATTAAAATATGAGTTATCTCCTTCTGTAAACCAGGAATTTCCTCATCTTTTCGGGGCTTTGAATGTAGAAGCTGTAGTTAATGTTGTGTTTTTGTAGGTTTTGCCACAAAGGCACGAAGGCGCAAAGTTTCACAAAGGTTTTTTATTTGATCCCATTTTCTAATTATCAAATTGGCTAATTATCAAATTGTCAAATTAGCTTTTCTCCACCTTCTCCACCACCACTACCAAATCTTTCATGTCAACCAGCATAGGCATGATGCCCACTTGTAGCAAAGC
>CANGEZ010000291.1 GCA_947452875.1 Chitinophagaceae bacterium | reverse complement strand
TTGAGATTTTCCTCCACTTTCACTGCCTTGAGCTTTACTTTCGGCAATAATTTTGTTTCCTAGTTTTTTTCCAAAAATAGAAATTGCAATTTTTTCTTTTAATGTCAATGATGAACCTTTTGCAGTTTCAATAATTGTTTTTAACTCTTTCTTTGAGACTTTTCCATCAGCTTTAGCAGCGTTTAATACTGATGTGACATCACGAAATTTAGGTTCAGTGTGTTTAGGTACAATAGTCGCAGAAGATAAAATAAATAGTAAAGCAAAAAGAAATAGTGTTGTCTTTTTAAACAGTTTCATAATTTTAATATTTTAAATGGTTAATGTCTAACAAATTATTTATATTTTTTTATATAAAAAAATAAATGTTAAACTTTGTTGGAAAGGATTTTACAAATTTGTTTGCTTAAAATAGAAATAATTATGCCCAAACAACGAATATTAGTAATAGGAGCCAGTGGTCAGATAGGAGTGGAATTGACACTTGCGTTAAGAAAAATCTATGGTAATAATAATGTAATCGCCTCTGATTTAAGAGAACAGAATCCCTTACTTGAGGGCAGCGGTCCTTATGTAAGCCTGGATGTCATGAACAAAGAAATGCTTCACGTTCAAGTAATCCGCCAGAACATCACACAGATATATTTACTCGCAGCTATTCTCTCCGCTACAGGTGAAAAAAATCCAAATCTCGCCTGGCATTTGAATATGCAGGGACTGCTGAATGTGCTCGACATCGCTCGCGAAGAGAATTTACATAAAGTATATTGGCCCAGCAGTATTGCCGTTTTTGGTCCAACTTCACCAAAAGTGAATTGCCCACAACAAACCATCATCGAACCTATTACCGTTTATGGTATCAGTAAATATGCCGGTGAATTTTGGTGCAATTATTATCATCAGCGTTTTGGTATAGACGTGAGAAGCTTACGATATCCTGGATTGATAAGTTATAAAAGCGCTCCCGGCGGAGGAACAACAGATTATGCCGTTGAGATTTTTCACGAAGCAAAAGAAGAAAAAAAATATGAGTGTTTTTTAAAAGAAGACACTTACTTGCCCATGATGTATATGCCTGATGCGATTAAAGCTACTATTGAATTGATGGAAGCGCCTGCTTCAAAAATTACAACCCGCACTTCATACAATATTTCCGGGATGAGTTTTTCACCTAAAGAAATTGCTGCAGAAATTAAAAAGCACATCCCCGAATTTGAGATTTCATATAAAGATGATTATCGCCAATCCATTGCTAACAGTTGGCCACAGAGTATTGATGATACAATTGCTAGAAATGACTGGGGCTGGAAAGAAGAATATAATTTATCGACGATGGTGAAGGATATGTTGGATAATATTTCAAAGTAAAAATTCAAAAGTGAAAATTCAAATCATAATAGCTGTTTTGTATTTAAAGTAGAATGAAGAAAATTATTGCCATAACTTTTTTATTGATTTTGTCAGTTTTTGCAGGCTTTGCCCAGCAACGAAATGCAAAAAAATGGACTATTTCTGCAGGGTATGGAATTGGGAATATTTGGACTAAGTTTTTAAAGGATGCATTCGACGTGCCAGAATACAAAGTCACGGCATTAGGTCCGATGTCTATTATAGGGGAGTACCAAATTTATAAAAAAGTATCTGTAGGTATTTCTTTTACGTACTCAGACTTAAATGGTTATTTTAATAAAAATGGATTTGTGTTCTCCGATGAATTAATAATTTATACAGGATTGATAAGAGCAAATTATCATCCAATCATCAAACGAAATTTGGATATCTATTTAGGAGGCGGTATTGGTTACGTCAATTCGCAATATAAAAGTAGTCTTGGTACAGGAAGTTCAAGTGTTCCTGGGAAATTTGGATATTCCGTTCAAATTGGTGCGCATTATTATATTTTTAAAAATGCTGGTTTTTATGGCGAATTGGGTTATGTAAATGGTTCGTTTTTGCAATTGGGGGTTGTAGTGAGATATTAAAAAGACAAAACATCTTTCATTTCATAAATTCCTTTCTTTCCTTTTAAAAATTTCGCTGCCAAAACCGCTCCACTTGCAAATCCAATTCTATTATGTGCGGTATGTTTAATTTCAATACTGTCGATTGAGGAATTGTAATTGATGATATGTGTGCCCGGAGCGGGATCGATTCTTTTGCTGGTAATGCTCAATTCAGTATTGTTTTCCGTTTCACCCAATACCCATTTTTCTTTGTTGTGATTGTTGTTTAAAATTCCTTCTGCTAAAGTGATTGCGGTTCCACTTGGTGCATCTTTTTTCTGGGTGTGGTGAATCTCTTCAATGGAAATATTGTATTCCGGTCTGTTATTCATCAATGCAGCCAGTTTCTTATTCAATTCGAAAAAAATATTGACACCCACACTGAAATTACTGGCAAATAAAAATGTGCCGTTTTTTTCTGTGCAATATTTTTCGATTTCTTGCCATTGATGTAGCCAGCCTGTACTACCACAAACCACAGGGATATTTGCATCGAAACATTTTTTTAAATTATCTACTGCACTATGTGGATTGGTGAATTCTATGGCGACATCTGCTTGTTGCAAATTTTCAACATTGAAATCAGCTATGTTTTGTGAGGTGATTTTCAACACAATTTCATGGCCGTTTTTGATGGCAATTTCTTCAATCGCCTTTCCCATTTTGCCATAACCAATTAATGCAATTTTCATTTATTTTAATTTGAAACAAATATAATTCAATTGGTACAATGATTTTTTGTTGTTCACCAAACGTTCCGATGGAACGAACGAACCGTAACATACGGTTCTAGAGACGAGATGTTCCTATGGAACATAAAAGTGTTGATTTTTTTGGGAAGGGAATATGCTATTACTGTATAACAAAAATGTTTTGATTTATTGGAGTTAGGCGATTTCCTAAATGACAAATGAATTATTTTTTTCGATTTTAGAGGGCTTTACATTTTCTAAAATACATTTTCATTTCAAATTATCACAAAAATGTTCCATAGGAACATGTCGTCTCTAGAAAAAAATATAAATATTTTTTTTGGCGTTCCATAGGAACGCATCGTGATGAATTTTGAATTGTTTTATTATTCAGGGTTGATGAAAATGTATTTTTCATCCCATTCCACATCCCATTGATTTAGATATTCGCGGTATTCGTCAAGAAATTCAGTTTTAGCATGATGTGCTTCTTGATTGATAATGTAATTGATGACATTTTTTATGTCTTTATGGGAATATGAAAATGCACCAAATCCACGCTGCCATTCGAATTTTTTCGGTGTTAATTCTTGGTCATTAATCCATTTGCTGCTTTCTGTTTTTACATTTTGTATCAGCGATGAAATACAT
>CANGEZ010000290.1 GCA_947452875.1 Chitinophagaceae bacterium | reverse complement strand
GCTTTTGCTTTTTCCCAAGGCAAACCTTTTTTCTTGCATTCGTCTTGAATATCTCTGGCAGTGAAATCTATACCTACTGTAATCCCGTTGTAGTAATTAGAAGCGTGGCGTTCTTGAATGTATTTGCCGTTTTTACTTATACGCAAAACCAGCTCACATTCATAGTTCAATTCGTTTGTAAACTCAGGATAATAAAAAGGAGTATGAGGTTGCAATAAAGCACTCTTAGGCTTCATAAATATTACCGGCTCATCAGGAATTTCATTTCCTAATTCCTTGGCATGATCGGCATAGTTCCGTCCAATACAAATTATCTTCATTAATCGCTTTTGTCTGGGGTTAAAGATTATTCAGCAACGAAAATAATGAAAAGGAAATGAAAAAAAGAATTAAAGAACTAAATATTATTGGGATTGAAGTTTTGGTTGTTGTACAATGTCATGGCTCTGTCTATGCCTATGGTAGCAAAACTTTCGATTATTTCAACAGACTTCTCTATTTTATACTTTACAGTGGGGATTTCATCATTTTTCCACTTACCAAGTACAAATTCTACCTGCATACCCTTAGGAAATACATTTCCAATTCCAAACCTGAGTTTGGGATATTCATCGGTTCCTAAAATATTTTGAATATCCCGTAACCCATTATGTCCTGCATGAGTACCGCTTTTTCTTAGCCTTAATTTATCTATTGGAAGTGAAAGATCATCTAAAACAGTAAGGGTATTTTCGGTAGGTACTTTTTCTTTTTCCTGCCAGAATTTGAAGGCGCGTCCGCTAAGGTTCATATAGGTTGTCGGGCAAATACAAACGAACTGCTTGCCTTTATATTTCACCTCTGCCACATAAGCGAGCCTGTCTACTTTAAAACTACCGCCATGTTTTTGGACAAAAGCAAATACCACGTCAAAGCCAATATTATGACGCGTATTCGCATACTCATCACCAATATTACCAAGACCAACTATGAGGAATTTTGACATGAGAATAAAAATTTAGCCCCCTTTAATTCCCCCAAAGGGGGAAGATGATTGTGTTATATTGAGCTCCCTCTCCTTTGGAGAGGGCTGGGGAGAGGCGCTACCCCATCCCATTCAACATCTCCTGCAAATCAGCTTCAGTTCTAATCAACACATCTCTTACTTTAGAACCCTGACTTGGCCCTACCACACCTGCGGCCTCCAATTGATCCATCAATCTGCCGGCACGGTTATAACCTAGTTTCATTCTGCGTTGTAATAAAGACGTACTTCCACTTTGGCTACTTACGATTAAACGAGCTGCATCTTCAAACAATGCATCTTTATCATTCAAATCGAAATCTTTTCCGTCGGTATCTTTCTCATCAATATATTCAGGAAGCATGAACGCTTGTGGATAGCCACGCTGGTCGCCAATGAAATCAACAATTTTATCAACTTCAGGTGTATCTACAAAAGCACATTGCAAACGAACAATTTCACCTCCATAACTGATTAACATATCTCCTTTTCCAATCAGCTGATCTGCACCACCAGCATCCAAAATCGTACGACTATCAATCTTGCTACTCACCTTAAAGGCTATACGCGCCGGGAAATTCGCTTTAATAGTACCAGTGATAATATTTACAGAAGGACGTTGTGTGGCAATAATCAAATGCAAACCAACTGCCCTTGCCAACTGCGCCAATCTTGTAATTGGAATTTCAACTTCTTTACCTGCAGTCATAATCAAATCGGCAAACTCATCTACAACCAACACAATGAAAGGAAGAAATTGATGGCCTTTCTCTGGACTTAATTTTCTTTCAGCAAATTTCTCATTGTATTCTCTGATATTTCTGCAACCGGCTTCTTTTAATAAATCATAACGGTTGTCCATTTCAATGCAAAGCGCATTCAATGTATGAACTACTTTTTTTGTATCGGTTATGATCGCATCTTCTTCACCTGGTAATTTCGCAAGGAAATGTCTTTCAATTGTTTTATAAATACTTAACTCCACTTTCTTTGGATCTACTAAGACAAACTTCAATTGTGAAGGATGCTTGCTGTACAACAAAGAAACCAGAATCGCATTCAATCCAACAGATTTACCTTGCCCAGTTGCTCCCGCCATCAACAAGTGTGGCATGTTCGCCAAATCAACAATAAAGTTTTCATTATCGATACGTTTACCAATCGCTATCGGTAACGCATAGTTGTTCTTGGTGAATTTATCAGAAGACAACAAAGTCTTCATGCTCACAATCGTCTTCTTCGCATTAGGCACTTCTATACCGATTGTTCCTTTACCGGGGATAGGCGCGATGATACGTATACCCAAGGCCGATAGACTCAACGCAATATCATCTTCCAGATTTTTGATGCGAGAAATACGCACACCAGCAGCAGGAATGATTTCATACAAAGTCACCGTTGGACCAACCGTTGCATAAATCTTTTGAATTTCGATGTCGTAATTCTTCAGGGTGTTGATGATTTGGATTTTGTTGTTTTCCAGTTCCTGAGGGTCTTGTACGATTTTTTCGCTACCATGATTTTCGAGTAAATCAAGCGAAGGGAATTTATAATCTCTTAAATCTAAAATAGGATCATAATTAGATTTTGTTGGATTGGTTTCAGGGGTTTTTTCTTCTGTTTCTTCCGGCTTGTTTTCTACCGTTTTAATTTCCAATTCAAGACCTGAATTGTCTGTTACAGGCTGTTTGGGCTTGTTTTCAGGAATCACCGTTACAGGAAGTTCTTTTTTCTCTTCCACTAATTCCGGTTCTTCTTGAGTAATTTCTTCTTCCTCTTGTTGTTGTTCTTCAACAAACAACTTGGCCTCTTCTTCTTTCTTTTCTTTTTTGGTTACGGGCTTGGTCTTTTTATGATCAATTTCTTCGGTAGTATCAGTTTCTGTTTGGTCAAAGGCTACATCTTTTTCTTTTGAAAATAATTTATCAAAAGCAGGATTGAACCTCCAGATGACATAACCCAGAAATGAAATGGCAATCACGCCAAAAGTACCAGCTTTGCCAATGGTCATGTTCATCCAATCTTTGCACATATCACCTACAGCGCCGCCCCAAGGGAAAGAATTATTACCAAATATCGCAGCAGCAGTAACACTAATCAGTGGCAATCCTATGATGAGGTATTTAAGGTTTCTGAAAATAGAAAACACTTTCTTGCTGAAAAACATATTTACGCCCATCACAAATAGGAAAGAACAGAACAGATAAGAGGCGATTCCAAATCCTTTATAAATGAAAAAATGAGAGATATAAGCCCCGAAAGTGCCCATCATATTATTTACCTCAGTTTCGGTTCCCCAGAATAATTTACTTCCCTCAGAGATGACCTTGCTTTGGTCTTCATC
>CANGEZ010000289.1 GCA_947452875.1 Chitinophagaceae bacterium | reverse complement strand
TTCCGGCTTTCAGTTTTATGATTTGGACCTGCGCCAATCTGATTCCACGTGCTAAAAACCATTACGACTGGAATATTAAAAACATTCCGAATTATCCTAAAGAAAGAAAAATTGTTTTTCCATTTCTTTATTAATCATACGTTTCTATTTTATCTTTATTGAAGTTTCCAACAAATTTTTATCTGAATGAAAAACAAAATTTTCAATTGCTTTTTTATCTATTCAATCATTATTATTATTTCAATTATGCCAATAAGTATCATCAAGGCACAACAACTTGAAAATAATATTAAGTCTATTAAAGAAAAATATGAACTCGCCGGCGGCACTGTTGTATTGTTCAATAAAAACAAAATAACCAATGTCGTTAATTTTGGCTTTGCTAATCTAGAAACAGATAACCCTATAAAAAACACTACCCTATTCAGAGTAGCGAGTATTTCAAAAACAATAACGACGATCGCTTTCATGCAGCTGGTTGATCAAAATAAAATAAGTCTCGATGACAATATCAGCAAGGTGCTGAATTATGAAATAATAAATCCTTTTTATCCGGATATAGCCATCACACCCAGAATGTTGTTGTCTCATACTTCTTGTTTAACAGATGACCCGAAAACTTATGATTCATTTTTAAGTGCTACCTACGAAAAAAATCCCGTGCCAAATTTATCAGAACTAATAAATTCAAAAGGCAAGTATTATTCAAAAGCATTGTTTCTCAATCAAAAGCCCGGAATGTATTTCAATTATTGTAACCTTAATTATGGTATCATTGGAACACTCATTGAAAAAATATCAGGCGAAAGATTTGATAATTATTGTCAAAAATATATTTTTACTCCGCTTGGTATCAATGCCACCTTTAATGTAAGAACGGTTGCTGATAACAACCAACTTGCAACTATTTACAGAAAGATTGATGGCAACTGGACTCCACAATGTGATTTTTATAATGATAAAAATAAAATACCGGAAAATTTCGATGATTATATTGTAGGCACCAATGCGATAAGATTTGCTCCTCAAGGCGGCTTAAGAATTTCAGGATCAGATCTGGCAAAAGTTTTTATGCTTTTTTTGAATGATGGCAAATATCTTACTCAACAAATTATCAGCAAAAATTCTATTGCAACAATGACATCTTCTCAATGGAGATACAATGATACAAATGGAGATAATGCCAATGGACTTTTCAGAAATTGGGGATTAGGAATTCAATTAATCACCAACACTAAAGACAATGATGAAATTTTTTCAGGCAACCCTTTTATGTTAGGTCATTCAGGTGATGCTTATGGTCTGGTGAGCGATGCTTTCATTGATGTTAAGAAAGGAATTGGATTTGTGTTCATTACCAATGGCAGTGGTAGCGGTTATGTCAATTCCGACTGTTCATCATTTTATGCTATTGAAAAAGATATTTTTGAAGCTGTAGAAAGACATTTTAAAAAACAGCCCGCTAAAGTTGTGAATCGTAAATAATGTTACTCTCATTATTGCATTAAGTAGTAAATTCGCTGCAGAAAAAAGATACATGTCTGAACATTCCGATATTTTTATAGAAAAGACAACCCTAAAGGCTTCCGACCTGGAACACAGGCGTAAAATTAATTTCAATATTGGAAAATATAATGCTGTTGTTCCTCAAGGCAAACAGCAATTTGAACATCTTGAATTGGCTAGAGAAAGAGCGAAAAACACCAAATGGAAAGCCATTGAAAATCTCGATACACAATTAGAAGAATTTGAAAAGCAATTTACCAAACGTGGCGGCAAAGTCATTTGGGCAGAAAACAGCCAACAAGCCATTGATGAAATTATCAATATTTGTCAGCAGAAAAATTGTAAGACATTAGTGAAAAGTAAGAGCATGGTGACTGAAGAAATTCACCTTAACCATGCATTAGAAGAACATGGAATTGAAAGTGTTGAGACTGATTTGGGAGAATACATTCAACAATTAGATGGCGAAGCGCCTTATCATATCGTTACGCCTGCCATGCATAAAAGCAAAGAAGACGTTGCAAAATTGTTCGCCGAAAAATTAGGAACGCCTCCGAATTTGACTCCTGAAGAATTGACCTTGGTGGCCAGAAATATTTTACGCAAAAAATATGTACAAGCCGAAGTTGGTGTTACCGGTGCAAATTTCATCATCAGCGATATTGGTGGTATCGCCGTTACAGAGAATGAAGGCAATGCAAGATTGAGTTGCTCTTTTCCTAATACACATATTGTTGTGGTGGGTATTGAAAAAGTAATTCCTTCGATAAATGACTTGGCTTTGTTCTGGCCTTTGTTGAGCACTTTCGGAACAGGTCAACAAATGACAGTTTACAACACTATCGTAACCGGACCTCGTCAAGCCAATGAAGTTGATGGCCCTAAAGAAATGTATGTGATATTACTCGATAATGGCAGAACGAATATTTTAAAAAATCCTAAGCAAAGAGAAAGCTTGTATTGCATTCGCTGCGGCGCTTGTTTGAACGCTTGTCCAATTTATAAAAATGTTGGTGGTCATGCTTATGGCACAACTTACAGCGGACCTATCGGAAGTGTGATTACACCTCACTTGCAAGGCATGAATGAGTTCAAGCATTTAAGTTTTGCATCATCACTTTGTGGCAATTGCACAGAAGTTTGTGCG
Organism: Chitinophagaceae bacterium; assembly: GCA_947452875.1. Taxonomy (GTDB): domain Bacteria; phylum Bacteroidota; class Bacteroidia; order Chitinophagales; family Chitinophagaceae; genus Ferruginibacter. The sequence continues at coordinate 698 of CANGEZ010000289.1, read as the reverse complement.
GTTAAAATTAACCTTCACGAATTGTTGCTGGAAAACAGATACGAATCTGTTGAAGAAGGCAATGCGGATATTACAGAAAGAATCGCTTGGAAAGCATGGAAATTAGCCAGCACTCACAGAAAGCTGATGAACCTCGCCAGCGGAAAAATGAAAAATAAAGTCGTGAATAAAATGTTTACCGCATGGACCAAAACCAGAGGTGAACTGCATTTCAGCGATAAATCTTTCAACCAGCTTTGGAAAGAAAGAAGAAAAAAGTAAATCGCATTTTTTAATCAGCTCAAGCCGGAATTAAAATATATGCTTACCATTTATTCAGAACATACTTCTCCCCGACTTGAATATATCTGCAACGTATTGTTTAAAGAACAATTGGGAATAGATTTCATGATTACCAGTAACGTTTCTGAACTGAAGGAAAACATCATCGTCAATTACTCAAACCAACAGTTAACCATAAACGCTTTTCAAATCATTCCTCATGGATTGCTGTTTGAAAATAATATTCGTGAACAAGAGATTGATATTTTTCGATTCAATGGTATTGTTAATGAAAATGTCATTGCTTTTTTTAAAAACAAATCATCTGATTTTCCTTTTGATATTTTTAGTGCTGCTTTTTATCTGTTGAGTCGATACGAGGAATATTTACCTTATGAAAAAGACAGCTATGGCAGGTTTTCGCATAAACAATCTCT
>CANGEZ010000288.1 GCA_947452875.1 Chitinophagaceae bacterium | reverse complement strand
GGTTATGGCGAAGATCACAATTCTTTATATGTAGGTAAAGAAAAAATGATACACAATGGCGCCGATGACAATGCCAGCGGAACATCAGCATTGATGGCACTTTCATCAATTCTTAAAAAATCTGGGAGTAAAAAATATAATTATGTTTTTGTAGCTTTCTCCGGCGAGGAATTAGGTTTATATGGTTCTAAATATTTCGTTGAACATGCACCAATTGATTTTAAAAATGTAAACTACATGGTGAACATGGACATGGTGGGAAGATTAAATGATTCAACTCATGGATTGACGGTTGGTGGTTTTGGTACTTCGCCTGCATGGGGACAACTCATCAACACCAACGATGAATATTTCAAAATAAAAGTAGACAGCGCCGGCAGCGGCCCAAGCGACCACACTTCTTTTTACAGAAAAGATATGCCTGTATTGTTTTTCTTTACTGGCACTCATAGCGATTATCACAAACCTTCTGACGATGCGGATAAAATCAATTATGAAGGTGAATTAAAAATCATCAGATACATTCAATCATTGATAGAAAAAACTGGTTCCCTAGACAAACTTTCATTTACCAAAACTAGAGAAGCTGCTGCCATGGGTAAAAGCTCTTTTAAAGTAACCATGGGCATCATGCCTGATTATACTTTCAGCGGCAATGGTGTAAAAGTTGATGGTGTTAGTGAAAACAGACCTGCTCAAAAAGCAGGTGTTAAAACCGGTGATGTGATTTACCAAATGGGTGATTTTATGGTAAGCGATGTTGAAACTTACATGCAAACATTAAGTAAGTTTAAAAAAGGCGATACCACAACCGTAAAAATAAAAAGAGGTACAGAAGACATTAAAGTGGAAGTAACTTTCTAAATTCGGGGTATGAAGCTCAAAATCGACAATGATTTATTAGCGGAAGAATTTTTTGAAAACACACACTTATTGGGTATTGTAGCTCCTGTAAAAAATTATCAGTTTATTTGGCATATCAATCAAAGCCTTGGTTACACCTTCCGCTTAAATAGTGATTTTGAAATTGAGTTGAGAAAGAAAACACGTAGTTATTTTTTCTCGATTTATGAATATCAAATTCCTCAAACTACAATCGTTCATTATTTATACCATAACCAGCACATGGGCGAATACCTGTTGCCCGAGTTCAAGCATCTTGATTTTTTATGGATGATTAAAGGAGATGATATCAGCGGTGTTGAGATAAGCGACATTCAACAAATGATCAAACAATTACCCGTAGTACAATTCGTAAATGAAATGACCCACGAAAAAATCAAACACAAACAGCATTTGATTTTTTAAAACAATCTTACTAAGTAAATATTTCAAAATCATGTGGCAGGAAAAAAACAACTCGCTCTATAAAAAGTTCTCTTTTTTAAATTTTATTGATGCCTTTTCCTTCATGACAAAAGTGGCCATCGTCGCCGAAAAAATGAATCACCACCCGAATTGGAGTAATGTTTATAATACAGTAGAGATTTCTCTTAATACCCATGATGCAGGGGATATTGTTACCGAAAAAGATTATGAATTGGCGAAAGCTATTGATGGTTTGACTGCTGAATAAAATTCAGTGGGAGTGAAGAAACATTAGTTTGAAAATTTGGCTATGTTGAGGCTGTGGACGTAATATTGCAATATTGCAATATCGCAATATCGCTTTCATCAAATAAAACTATCCTCTATTTTTGCTTTTTATTTTTTCTTAATCGTCTACTTGATCAATCTGGTCAATGCTTTTAAACTTTTTTGTTGCCGAATTAGATTTTAATATGAATGCTATTTTTTCAAAAAGTTAGATGCTGAATAAAATTCAGTGGGAGTGAAGAAAAATTAGTTTGAAAATTTGGCCATGTCGAGGCTGTGGACGTAATATTGCAATATTGCAATATTACTAATAGAAAAAAAGTTAAATATCCTCTTAAAACGTTTTTCTCTTCTTCATCCTCATCCATTCAACCCCCTTCTCCTATTTTCTACAAAACAATTTTTTAAGATAAATTTTATCTGGGTAGTAACCTTCAAAAACATATTCTGTCACCGGACAAAGCCAAAGTGTATGTTGATAGGCTTTTTTCTTATACTTCGACACATTGTAATAGGCACCGTAATCAACAGGAGCGTGACCAATTTTATCTAGTAAATCCTGGTTAAGTCCGATTTTCAGTTTTTCCAATTTTATATCGTGTGCTGTAAATGTCTTCGTACTTAGCACCACCGTAACATAAGATCCATTTTCTGAAAGCAAATCGAGGAAGGTGTCTGAGCCGTCTACCATGAGAAGGTTAGATTTTGTTCCTAGCCCAAGTTCCAGAAACTGAGGCAAGTCGGCGTACCAGAGACCATTTTCTTTGTAGAAGGAAAGTCTTTTTGTGAGCGTTTCATTTTTTGTTGTTTGCATATTGATTTGTTTTGAATGCAAACTACAACAGGAAATAGCGGAAGATAAAAACTTACAAGGTTGTAAGCGATTTCAACTCCAACCTCATCATTATATCCGTTTGTTCATCATCGCCCAAAACAAAAATATGTTTATCGAATTCCACGAAACCATTTTTCTTATAGAAGTTTATGGCACGAGGATTTTCTTCCCACACTCCTAACCAAACATAATTTGCGTTTTTTTGGATTGCCAATGCAATGGCTTTTTCAAATAGCAGTTGACCAATATTTTTTCCGTGAAATTCTTTGAGCACATAGATTCTTTCGATTTCCATCGCTGTAGCATCTTTCAACTCAGTTTGAGATTGACCATGATTGATTTTCAAATACCCAATGACTTCATTTTCTTGAAAAGCGAAATAAAATTCTGAATCAGGATTATTCAATTCTGCAGTGAGTTTTTCATTGGAGAAGCCTTCTTCCAAATATTTTTTCATGTTTTCTTCTGTATTTCCTTCCGCAAAGGTTTCTGAGAATGTTTGTCTGCCGATGTTTTGTAAAACTGATAAATCGGATAATGTTCCTTTTCTGATGTCAATATTTGTCATGGTTCAAATATAAATTAAAAACAGACCTCAAATAGATTGCGGTATGACAAACTATTTTTGATGTCAACTTTTTAAAGCGATTAAAATATATGAAAACGTCTGAAGAAAAAAACCAGAACAATGCGGAAAATAAACCCATACGATACGATAAATTTATTGAGGTGTTCAATGAAACCACAATGACTTGTTTGCCGATTTGCAATACTTGCGTAAATCATATCGACGGACTAAGTTGCAAGGCTTTTGATGTGATACCAGACAGCATTTTGTTTGGCGAAAACAATCACAGCAAACCATTGAAAAATCAACAAAACAATTTGGTCTACGAGAAAAAAATTAAATCAGTATAGTCG
>CANGEZ010000287.1 GCA_947452875.1 Chitinophagaceae bacterium | reverse complement strand
ATTCAAAGGAATTATTGGCATAAACTCCATTTCATCCTCATTACCCTGCATAAAAATATTTTTACTCATATAGATTTTGTATAAAAAGACAATTTGGCAAATTTAATGCTATTGTTCTTATTTTTTTAGTGAACGTTGTATTGTTCAATTATAATGCCACTTTGCAAAAATGTTTCAGAGGTTCAAAACGTTCAATGAGTTCTTTATTAACTTTTTAAACCTTTTAAACATATTGAACCTTTTGAACTATTGAACAAACAACAAACATTATTTATCATACAAACGCTATTTTTGCGTTTCATGTATATCCCACTTACAAATTCTGAAAAAATAATTCTGGAGAAGATTGCTGCTGCTGCCAATAAGTTGCAAATAGATGCTTATGTCGTGGGTGGTTTTGTTAGGGATAAAATTTTAGGCAGAAATACTAAGGACATTGATGTTGTTTGTATAGGAGATGGAATTGCATTGGCTCATGAATCTGCTTTGTTATTCGATAATACACCTCATGTCAATTTTTTTAAAAATTTTGGTACGGCACAAATCAAAATAAATGACGATCATTCAAAATCAGAAGACGCATTTATTGAAATAGAATTTGTTGGTGCTCGTAAAGAAAGTTATCAATTTGAAAGCAGAAACCCTGTAGTTGAAGCTGGGACGTTAGAAGACGATCAGAACAGAAGAGATTTTACCATTAATGCAATGGCGATAAGTCTGAATCAAAATAACTTCGGAGACTTAATTGATCCGTTTCAAGGCATTGCTGATCTCCAAAATAAAATCATCAAAACGCCTTTACAACCTGAAGCTACTTTCAGTGATGATCCACTGAGAATGATGCGTGCGATTCGTTTTGCAGCGCAACTCAATTTTGAAATTGAAGCCAATACATTGTCTGCTATCTCTTCAATGGCAAAAAGAATTAAGATAGTAAGTGGCGAAAGAATTGCAGAAGAATTGAATAAAATACTACTAACACAAAAACCATCAGTAGGTTTTGACTTGTTGTACAAAACCGGATTGCTTCAAATTATTTTCCCTCAAATGACTGCGTTGGCCGGTGCTGAATATATTGATGGCAAAGGTCATAAAGATAATTTCTATCACACGTTACAGGTGGTTGATAATATTTGTCAGACTACAAATGATTTATGGCTAAGATGGGCAGCGGTACTACATGACATCGCCAAGCCCGCTACTAAAAAGTTTGAAGAAGGCCATGGCTGGACGTTTCATGGGCATGAGGTGGTAGGAGGAAGAATGGTACCTAAGATTTTTACACAGTTGAAATTGCCTCAAAATGAAAAAATGAGGTTTGTCCGCAAAATGGTGGAGCTGCATTTGAGACCAATCAGTTTAACCAAAGAGGATATAACAGACTCGGCTATACGAAGATTGATCTTTGATGCCGGTGATGATCTGGAATCATTGTTTTTATTATGTCAGGCAGATATTACATCAAAGAATAAAGAAAAAGTAAAACGCTTTCAAGCCAATTTTGAAATGGTAAAAGAACGTTGTGCAGAAGTGGAAGCCAGCGATCATATCCGTAATTGGCAACCACCTGTAACTGGCGAAATGATCATGTCTCATTTCAATTTGCCTCCAGGCCGAAATGTAGGTATCATTAAAAATGCAATAAGAGAAGCGATACTCGATGGCATCATCCCAAATGAATATGAAGCCGCAATGGCGTTTATGATAGAGAAGGGAAGGGAGTTGGGGGTGGAAGTTAGATAAGCTGGATAGGCTAGATAAGCTGGATTCTGGATAATTATTAAACGAGGGCAGCGTTTTAAACCCTTAAACGATTAAACCACAAACAGCAAACGCCAAACAACAAACAATAAACGTCAAACATTGGACTATATAAAAAAACTTTTCCCTATTTTTGATTTATGGCTATATTAAAATTCAGAATCTATTGGGAAGAAGATGAGAGTATTTATAGAGATATTGTCATCACCCATCAGCAAACATTCTTAGATCTTCATCAAGCTATTTTAAAGGCTTATGAATTTGACAACAAGCACGCTGCTACTTTTTACAAAAGCAATGACGCTTGGCAATATGGTAGAGAAATTACATTCGAGAAATATGAGAAAGCTTACAAAGTAGAGCCGCTTATCATGTCGGATGTAAATATTGGCAGCCAGATTGCAGATCCTAATCAAAAGTTTATTTACGAATATGATTTTGTGAAAGGCTGGAGGTTTATGGTTGAATTAATCAACGTAGATAAAGAAGAAAATAAAAAAATCACCTATCCTAGTTGTGTAAGAACTGAAGGCATTGGTCCTTCTCAATACGGCACCAAAGGCCTTATCGATACTCGTCTTGCTGAGATGGAAGAGAAATATGATTTACAACCTAATGCTTTGTCAGATGGTTTTGGTGAAGAAGGAGATGATGATAATGAATCGGATGTGGCAGATGAAGTGGCAGACGATAGCTCAGAAGATTTTATTTAATTTGAATACTGTTTAGAGTTCTTTACAAACTCAATAACATAATGGATAAAACTTGCATTATTATTGCCGGACCAACAGCTGTTGGTAAAACGGCAATTGCTATACACTTAGCACAATTATTTTCAACAACTATTATTTCTTCGGATAGCCGCCAGTGTTATCGTGAACTGAATATTGGTGTGGCCAAGCCCGAACCTGCAGAACTAGAAGCCGTTCATCATGATTTTATCAATTCACATTCTATACACGAATCTTTAAACGCAGCTGATTTCGAAAAATATGCATTAAAAAGCGTTGATACTATTTTTCAAAAATCAGATATCGCTATCATGGTTGGTGGGACCGGATTATACATAAAAGCTTTCTGCGAAGGTTTAGATAAAATCCCTGAAGTGCCTGTTGAAATAAGAGAGCAGATTATTCAAGATTACCAAACAAATGGTATTGAGTGGCTGTCAAAAATGCTTCAAGAAAAAGATGCTCTTTATGCAGCTCAAGGAAACATGCAAAATCCTCAAAGAATGATGAGGGCGCTCGAAATCATTTCGTTCACGGGTAATTCAATTCTCAGTTACCAAACCCATCAAAAAGAAAAAAGAGATTTTAAGATTATAAAAATCGGACTCGAACTCCCAAGGCCTTTATTGTATGAAAGAATCAATAATCGTGTTGATAAAATGATTGCCGACGGATTGATTGAAGAAGCTTCATTTTTGCAGCCCTATCAACACATGAATGCTCTGCAAACAGTAGGTTACTCCGAATTGTTTGGTTATTTCGATGGAAAAATATCAAAAGAAAAAGCAATTGAATTAATCAAGCAAAATACCCGCCATTACGCCAAACGTCAAATGACTTGGTTTAAAAAAGATGATTCAATAAATTGGTTAGAGCCTGAGGAAAATAT
>CANGEZ010000286.1 GCA_947452875.1 Chitinophagaceae bacterium | reverse complement strand
GCCATCATCATTCTGGCAATTTTATCCAATTCAGTGTATGATTCAGCACGCAACATTGATTTACCAAAATCAAATAAAATATTGTTAGATGCCAAGATTTGACCTTCTTTCAAACTGTCTAAACTGATGTTGCCAATGCTATCCATATTGTTTCTGATGACATTGCCATTTGAATCCAACATTACTTTATTGTCTTCAACAACAGGATATAAATATAAATCTCTGTGAATTTCTTTGTATGTACCAAAATCAGATAAATCAAGGGTATCAATTACAGAGAAAAATTTCTCAGCTGATGCTCTGATAGAATATTTTTTGCCATAAGGCAACGTTACTTTGTAAGCACCATCTGGAGTGGCGATGGCATTACCTTCACTAGTTTCGCCAGGTACTAAATCATAAAACAATTGAGCATCCATTGGTTCTTTTGTTTGACCATTGTATACTTTACCATAAACCATAACAACAGTTTTTGGTTTTTGTGATTCACTCAATTTAGTTTTTACCAAGTCAGTACCACCAAGAGTTTTTGTAGTTGTAGATAAGTAGCCATAATCACCTTTTGCATCTACTGAAAAATAAGCATCCCAACCAGCTGAATTTATTGAATCGCCCATGTTAACTGGTGCGCTCCAATTTTTCCAAGTACTATCCAAACGCTTGGTCATCCAAATATCATAATCACCTTTGCCACCCGGACGGTTACTTGAAAAATACATAGTAACCATATCTGAAGCAAGGTATGGACTGATTTCATCGTAATCATCCATGTTGATGTTGTTACCTAATTTCTCAGGAGTAGACCAAGTTTCTGTATCTCCATTTAATTTACTCACATAGATGTCGTTTAAGAAGCTATTTTTTTCTTCAGAGAAATAAAGGAATAAAGTCTTTCCATCATTAGCCATTGAAGCACCCATGTACTTATCAACTGCCATTCTATTGAAGCCCGAAATTTTAAGTTTGTTAGGATTAGCCCAACCATTTTCAGTTTTGTTGCAAAGAGAGAAGCCTCTTCCAACATATTTGCCATTATCAAAAGCACCTCTGATTAAAATTCTGTTGCCATCTGGAGAAACCCAAAATATAGCGTTGTCTTTATTTGTATTTACTGGAGCACCGGCTTGAATGGCTTGTCCCCAATTTCCTGATTCATCAAGAGTTGAATACCAAATATCCTGAGCTAATTTATCAGTTTTATATGCAGCATTTTTAGGATTGCCTTCTACTACGAAATAAAGATATTTTCCATCAGCAGAAACGGTGGGCCTGATTTCAGAATATAGAGAATTTACTTTTGCTCCAAGGTTTTCATATGCAGGCTGGGCAAATACACTCAGAGAACTGATTGACACCAATGTTAGGATCAATAATTTTTTCATTTGTATTTCTTTTGTTTTTTTAACTTTTTTCAGAATTAATTTGGGGTTGAATGGTATCAGTGGCGATTACCAGAAATTCATTTTTTTATAAAATCTTGTACCTGGACTGGTGTAACGCTTGTATGTGTAGATTAATGCAATTTCACTACGCTTTGCAGTATACGCTGTGAATTTTTTTGAATTCAAAGGCAACTCATATGAGTAACGTAAATTGGCTATTTTTCCAAGATTTACATTCAAGTAAGGCATCAAAGTTTGGAAATTTCTTGTGTAAAAACCGTAGTTCACATTTATTTTTCCAACAGGATTGATTTTGTAGAATTCCAATCCAGACCAGAATGCAACGATTTGAGCGCTATCTCCATTTAACTTGCGGCTTCTGTAATACATTCCTTCTTGCCAGTACATGTTCTTTTGAACAATACCAAAGTTATTATTCAAACGTAAGCGAAGTATTGAATGAGCTGTTACTCTGTGACGTAATTTTGACTCGTTATCAATGCTTCCACGTGGATCATCTTTAGGATAAGCCAAATGATGCATAGCACCACCTAATTCAAACATTACCGCATCTGTGTTCATAGCGTAATAAGCACCACCATTAAAATCTAAGTAATTATTAGACCCTTTTTGAGGAGTTGTTGAAAAAGGAAAAGGATATCTGAAACCACCACCAGAAATTTCTCTATCATATTCGTTGCCTTTGGTCTCATCTAATTTGTCTTCTGCATAAGTAGCCTGGATTCCAAACCCAAACATCTTATTGCTTTTGTTGTAAAAATGACGAGCGATAGATGCAGAAAAGAATTTTGCATCTAAAGGACTTTTACTACCACTATATTGATAGAAGTTTAAACCGGCACCCCAGTAGCCATAAACTCTTGATTTTTTGAAAACTTCATCTTTACCTTCTTTCAAAGGCTTAGTTGATGTAGCGGCATCAGATTTGGTTGTTTCCTCATCACCACTGCTTTTGTATTTTCCAAACTTTCCATCCAAACTTACGTTAAGATGATTCATACTGGCAGCATTGGTTTCTTGAGCGCTATATAATCCCGCTAATCTTATTTTACCATCAAATCTACCGGTAAGGCTAGGATTAAACTGAATCGGCGCAGAGCCAATTTGAGAAAATCTTGCATTTTGTGCAAAAATGTTTACTGAGAAAAACAACATTAAAACGATCAGAAATTTCTGACTTTTCATAAAATTTAATTTAGTCAACTTTGATATTTAATTTTGGTATTTATACTGATTTATTTTTTTTCCAGTTGTGAAATTAACCACTTTGGTATTACCTGCTACAGATTGATATTCCGGAATTAAATCCTTTATCACCACTCTAAATAATTCTGGCTCGTAAAAACCTTCCAAAGATTTTAATTTCGCAATGATATTTTCAGCTTCCTGCAATTGCACCATACTCTCCTTGCTGATCATAATTTTTTCATGGTGCGTTTCCTTCATTTTCTCATTTTTAGAAAACACTTCTTCATATAATTTTTCACCTGGACGCTCACCAATGAATTCAATTTTTATATCAACATCTGGAGTATAACCAGCCAAACGTATCATATTTTTTGCCAAATCTACGATTTTTACGGGTTCGCCCATATCAAAAACAAAAACTTCTCCTCCATCTGCCATTACTGATGCTTCCAAAACCAACTGACAAGCTTCTGCAATGGTCATAAAATATCGAATCATTTCAGGATGAGTTACGGTAACGGGTCCACCTGCTTGTATTTGTTTCTTAAACAACGGTACCACGGAACCATTGGAACCCAGTACGTTACCAAAGCGCGTTACCACAAAACATGTTGAACTTTTACTCGAAGAAAATGCCTGCACAATGATTTCAGCCAGTCTTTTTGTCGCTCCCATTACACTGGTTGGATTCACTGCTTTATCTGAAGAAATAAATACAAATTTTTCTACTTTGAAACGAATCGCTTGCTTTGCAATGCTCCAAGTACCAAAAACATTGGTTTGAACTGCTTCCCAAGGAAATTG
>CANGEZ010000285.1 GCA_947452875.1 Chitinophagaceae bacterium | reverse complement strand
ATAGTAAAGCAAATATATCTGGCAACAATGAATGCTCAAACAAGATGGAATGGAACTATCTTTGGATGGTCTACAATAAGAAGAGACTTGACCGACTATTTTAAAACAAGATTTTTTAACCCTGACACACTTTATTGAGCACTACCATATTGCAATATTGCAATATCGCAATATTACGTCCGTAGCCACGAAATAGCCAAATATTTCAACTGAATTTTATTTACAACCCTCTAAAGTTTATTTACTACATAGTATCTTCCTTCTAGAAAATATATTTATTTTACCTTCGCACCTTTACAAATCATTCATCCTTCAACAAGCATTAATATTATAGACAGTATTCCATTTATATTTCTAACAAACATCAGCTAATTTATATCAGGCAATGCTAAAAAGACTTTTTTAAAAATGAAATTACAAGATCAACTCCTCGCCCGCAGTGAAAACAAATGTGAAATATGTACTTCAGCAACAGATTTACAACTGTACGAAGTGCCACATGCCAAATACCATGACGAAGACGGATGCTTCATGATATGCAAAAAATGCCTCTCACAAATTGATAAAAAAGAAGAGCTGGACAGTAAACATTGGTCTTGTTTAACAACTGCCATGTGGAGTGAAGTGCCAGGTGTACAAGTTGTTACTTGGAGAATGCTGAACAGATTAAACGAGGAAAGCTGGGCAGCAGACAATCTTGATATGATGTATCTCGATGACGAAAGATTAGCCTGGGCTAAAGCTACCGGAGATCATGAAAATGGCGCTGCTGTTGATTTACATCGCGATGCAAATGGTCATCAATTACAAAATGGAGATTCCGTTGTGCTTACAAAATCTTTAGATGTAAAAGGCTCAACACTCAATGCAAAAATGGGAACTGTAGTGAAAAATATCAAACTGGTTGATGATAATACCGAACAAATTGAAGGTAAAGTTGAAGGGCAATTAATTGTGATATTGACGAAATATGTGAGGAAGCAGGGGTAAGCTGGATAGGCTGGTTAGGCTGGATACTAGATACTGGATGCTAGAAAGCAAAACTCATTTTGCAATAAATTCTGAATATATCAAATAACAAACACATGCTACAATTGTAATGATTACAATTGCAATTCCTAAATAATCTAGTTTTGAAAATCCGTGATTTGATTTTTGTTTGTTTCTGAACTTCCTCATAATTCTCCTTTTAGATAATTCCTCTTTCCTTTAAATTGGACATCGACTTGTTAATATCAGTATTTGATTTAAGCCTGATGTTTTTTCTATGTGTATAAACTGTAGCAATGCTGCATTTCATAAAACTTGCGGTTTCCTTTATTGTATAACCTTCACTGATAAGTCTTAATACTTCTACTTCTTTATTTGAAAAAATGACGTTATTGCTTTTCATCATTTGCTTTGGATTTCCTTGTTTTGTGAAGACCATTTTATTGTCAACAATGATGTAAAGCAACGGCACACCATCATTTTTTAAATGTGTGATGTCAACCATTCTGCCTTTGTTGATTTTTGGGAATCCATCATCCTCAAAATGGACTGGGGAATATTGGCTTAAAATCCGCTTCTTTTCTCCTGTTTTTGTTCTGATATTGTACTCAAGATTAAGGGTAATTGAATCTGAGTCTTTATAATTTTTACAAAGCAGAAATGATTCCTGAGTTAATTCGCTTACAACCACCAAATGTTCATCTATAAGTATTTGTAAGATAAAATCTACCGGATCAGAGAATACAATTTCATTATTATAATAACCCGTAATTTCTTTTATCGCCTCGTCAAAGTAAGTGAAGTATCCATTTCCAATATCATAGATAAATCGAGCACTTGTTCCTATTGGATAAAATTCCTCAGTAAAATTAGTGCTCAGATCAAATGTGAGTGTACCGTCTTTTGCATCTTTTGTATGATTAGCATTCAGTATAGCCGAACTGATAATGTTTCTTTTCCTTTCCTGTTCTTTTCTGTTTCCCATCTTTAATTAAACCATATTAAATACTGCTTTAATTAATATCAAATAAATATTGATAAAAATAAAAGCAATTCTATTACATAAATAAGCATACAAAAATATATTAATAGTTAATATGTATACTACCTAAATTAGGTAGAGTAAATCTATTTATCTAAGTATTTATACTTACAATAAGTAGAAATACTTAGATGATTAGATGTTTTGTTCAATATTTTAGGTAGACATTATACTGTTTATTAAATATAAATTTGTCGTCCGATTTAAAAAAATAACATATTTACTAGGAATTTTTTAAACTCTTGATAGATTAAGAAATCCGAAAAATAAAAAAAGTGGCTTCAAAAAGCGGAAATCATCTTTCAAAACTTGGAAAATAGAGAGAAAAAATAGAAAATCTCATTTTTTTAGATGAAAACGAAAGATGTGAAGCTGAAAGTCGGTCTCTTATCCAATTCTATAAAAAATTTCTCTATCTCCCCCCAAGAAAAAAACTAGTTATCTACAAAACTTTTTTTAGTATTTGTAAATCTCTTTTTAACTGACAATCCAAAATCCATTTAAAATTAATATCCGTATTAATAAGTCAAATTATTGGGCTATTCCCGTAATATATTACAATCACATAAAACAAACACCATGAATCGAAAGTTTACAAAAGAGAATGGAGCATTATTGAAAATTATGCTTTTCGTTCTCATCTCAACGATTGTTTCATTTACATCAGTTGCTCAAACCAATTGGTATGTAAATGACAACAGCACCACCGGTGACACTTACACATCAGCTGTTGGTGCCATTGGTAACACGGGTACAGCATCAGATCCTTTTGCGACAATTGCTGCGGCTATTACAGCAGCTTCCATAGGCGATGTCATTTACGTGGATGCTGGTAGTTACTCGGAAAATATTACAATTTCTAAACGTCTGACCATACAGGGAGCTGGCACATCTAATACTGTAGTCAGTCCTGCAGCTACCGGTTCAGTAATGATTATCACCGGATCTGGAGCAGATGCAACAACAAGATTAATCATTAAAGATTTGAGAGTGACAGGCTCAAGTGCAGATGGTATTTCAATTGCACCAACCACAGCTGGTGGATATTACACCTTCGACAATGTATTGGCAAATAGCAACAACAATGGTATCAATGTTTCCGGAACCACAGCCGTTACCGATCTGGCGATAACAAATTCAACTTTGTCATCTAACAACAATGCTGGTTTGCGTGTGGCTTCTGCCTGTCCATCTTTAACAACTTTGACGGTTACAGGTTGTACCATTTCAAGCAACCAATGGGTTGGTTTTGATTACAATCCAAGCAGTACCAATAATATTGGCACCGATTTCAGTTTTACAAATACCAATTTCACCAACAATTGTGCTTCTAACGGTACTTCAGCCGGCATGCATGATGTTTCAATTTGGGGTTT
>CANGEZ010000284.1 GCA_947452875.1 Chitinophagaceae bacterium | reverse complement strand
GTTTGGGGTTTGGGGTTTGGCGTTTATGGTTTATTGTTTTACATTTTACATTGAATATTTTACATTTTACATTCATTTATGCTGGCTCCAAATCCAGCCAATCCAATGCATTTTTAAACAACATTTTTTCTCGGACTTCTTTTTTAATTTTCATGTTCTCCAAAAGTTGTCCTGGACGATGTTCACCTAGCGGGAACGGATAGTCGCTACCGAGACAGATAAAATCTTCTCCCATCACTTCCATGATAAATTTCATTGCTTTTTCATCATGCACCAGACTGTCGATCCAGAATTTGCCAATATAATTTCGAGGATTGATTGAGTTGTCGATGGCAACCAAATCTGGTCTTACATTAAATCCATGTTCAATTCTGCCGATGGTCAATGGAAAAGAACCGCCACCGTGAGCAAAGGCAATTCTTAGTTTAGGAAATTTTTCAAATACACCAGAGAATATCAATGAACAGATAGCGCGTGAGGTTTCAGCAGGCATGCCTACAAGCCAAGGCAGCCAATATTTTTGCATCTGCTGTTCTCCCATCATTTCCCATGGATGAACAAATAATGCACATCCCAACTCCTCAGCTCTTTTATAGAAAGGAAAAAAGATTTCGTCGCCTAAGTTTTTGCCGTTAATGTTACTGCCAATTTCCAAACCAGGCATTTTCAATTCATTTACACAACGCTCCATTTCTTTAATCGCTAAGTCGATATCCTGTAAAGGAACAGTGCCGATACCAATAAAACTTTTCGGTTTCTTTACCACAGTATCTGCAATATGATCATTGAAAAATCTTGATGTCTCGAGTCCATCTTCAGGCTTTGCCCAATAATTAAAAAGAACAGGAATGGTTGACAGCACTTGCACATCAACGTTAGTATCTTTCATTTCCTTCAATCTAACTTTTGCGTCAAAGCAATTGTCTTCCACTTCTCTGAATAATTTATCTCCTTTCATCATACAGGCCTTGCAATTGCGATGTTCGAGATGAATAAAATCACCATAGCCGAATTTCTTCACCCAATTGGGCATTGAGGAAGGCATGATGTGTGTGTGGATGTCGATTTTCATGGAAATACAATGTTTGGTGTTAGGTGTTTGGGGTTGTGCTTCGCTTGTTTGGGGTTGGCGTTTGGTGTTGCACTTGTTTGACATTTAGAATTAAATACTTAACAAAACAACGCCAAACACCAAACATATTAACCTTTCCTCACCGGCGGCGCCATCACCGACCCGCATTTACTACAAGTACGTTTGTGCTCATCTGAATAAAAACCATTCATTACCGGAGGCAATTGTTTTACAATATCAGAAACGTGCAAATATTCTTCATATAATTTTTCGCCGCAGTTTTCGCAATACCATAAGAAGCCATCGTCTTCAGTTTCTCTTACTTTTTCAATCACCAACCCAACTGTATTTGGACCTCTTTGTGGTGAGTGTGGTGTTTTGGGAGGAAGAAGAAACATATCTCCTTCATTGATATGAATATCTCTGGGAACGCCATTGTCAATAATTTTTACAACGATATCGCCTTCTACCTGATAATATAATTCTTCACTTTCATTGTAATGATAATCTTTACGCGAATTGGGACCACCTACCACCATTACAATAAAGTTTTCAGCGTCTTTATAAACACATTGATTGCCAACAGGAGGTTTCAATAAATCCCTGTGTTCATCAATCCATTTTTTGAGGTTAAAAGGAGCAGCTATTGCCATATCAAATGATTTAGGGCCGAAAGGTAATTTTTTTTGCTAAAAAACCCATCTATTTTAAAGGCAAATTCGATAAAAAAGCCTTTTCCCAGCCCGAAATTTATTTACCTTTATCGCATGCAACTGGAAATTCCAAAACAGCTCGAGAATTATATCGGAGGTGAATTTGTAAAACCATCCAACAATTCGTATCTCGACAATATCAATCCTGCCATAGGCGAAGTTTATGGTCAGATTCCAAATAGCAATAGCGATGATGTTGAAAATGCGGTTACCGCAGCCAAAAAAGCTTTTCCTGAATGGTCGGCGACTTCCACTGAAACTAGATTTAGAATCCTCAATCGCATCGCTGATTTGATAGATGAAAATCATGATGCATTGGCTCTTGCCGAAACCAATGACAATGGAAAGCCATTGTGGTTGAGCAAAGAAGTAGATATTCCTAGAGCTTCTTCCAATTTTAGATTTTTTGCCACCGCGATCATGAACTTTTCATCTGAAAGTCATGCGATGGAAAACAATGCTTTTAACATCACCTTACGTCAACCCGTAGGTGTAGTAGGATGTATTTCTCCATGGAATCTTCCTTTGTATTTATTTACTTGGAAAATAGCGCCGGCATTGGCTGCAGGAAATTGCGTTATTGCCAAACCTTCTGAAGTAACTCCGGTTACTGCTTATTTACTAGCAAAGATTTCTAGAGAAGCTGGTTTACCAGAAGGTGTGTTAAACATACTTCATGGTGATGGACCGAATTGCGGTGAAGCCATTGTGAAACATCCTTCCATCAAGGCTATTTCATTTACAGGAAGTACTAGGGCCGGAGCACAGATTGCTTCTATAGCAGCACCAATGTTTAAAAAATTATCTCTTGAATTAGGGGGTAAAAATCCTTCTATCATTTTTGCCGATTGCGACTGGAAGAAAATGTTGTTCAATACCATTCGTTCCTCTTTCGGCAATCAGGGACAAATTTGTTTATGTTCAAGTAGGATTTTAATTGAATCTTCTGTATATGAAAAATTCAAAGCAGATTTTATTCCATGGGCACAAAAACTGAATAATGGCGATCCTTTATTGGCAACATCAAAACAAGGTGCGATAGTAAGCAAAGCGCATTTTGAAAAAGTGTTGGGTTGTATTGAATTGGCAAAACAAGAAGGAGGAAAAATATTATGTGGTGGAAATTCAGTGAAAGTTTCGGGCCGATGTGAGAATGGTTATTTCATTCAACCGACAATAATCGAAGGACTAGGCCCGAATTGCAGAACCAACCAAGAAGAAATTTTCGGACCAGTTGTCACCTTACAACCTTTTGATACTATTGAAGAAGCTTTGCAATTGGCAAATGCCACAGATTACGGTCTCGCTTGTACGATTTGGACTCAAGATATTTCTAAAGCGAATCATGTTGCTGCAAAAATTGAAAGCGGTATTGTGTGGATCAATTGCTGGTTGCATCGTGATTTACGAACTCCATTTGGAGGTATTAAAAACAGTGGTGTTGGTAGAGAAGGTGGATGGGATGCGTTGAAGTTTTTTACGGAGGCGAAGAATGTGTGTACGCAGTATTGAAGGGTGTTTGGCGTTTGGCGTTGTTTGTTTGGTGTTCTGACCCTTCGCGCATTGGGGTTTGACATTGATATTAAGCGTTTACTATTGTGCTATTTTTTAAAACTGAATTTTCTT
>CANGEZ010000283.1 GCA_947452875.1 Chitinophagaceae bacterium | reverse complement strand
CTATTTGTGTCAATATTTATAGCCAGTCCATCTTTATCTATTGAAGGATTGATGTCAAAAGCAGGTGAAAGTCTCCAACCATTATCAATTAAAATAAAGCCATGATTTCTGAGATGATCATCAGTATTTGAAATAGCGATATTAAATACAATTCTTCTCCACAACTGAGCTAGATCCTTTTTATTTTCTGCACCATAAAATTGAATAAACTCTGCGATATCAAGGTACCCTGCAGGATTCTCTTTGATTGTGTCCTCATTATTACCAGTCATCGTCATGGCACTCGCAAAATGTATTCTTTGCATTCCTGTACGGTCAAATCTTTTGGTAAAAAAAGTATGATGCTTACCGGCAATTTTTTCGATTTTTGAGCACGACATTTCTATACCGGATTTTATTGCTAAAGTATAAGCTAAATACTCCCATGCACCTTTATCAATTTTATCATTAATGGAAGGAAATTTCGCAATCCATAAATTACCATTTTCATCTAGTATGTTAGCTTTGGGCCTAGCGCCTCCTAATGAAGAACCCGGTGCCATAAGAATAGCTATCCATTTTTTTATTGCATCAGTATTGTCATCATTTTCAATAATAGATGCAGCATATTGCAAATCTCTGATGCTACTCCATGGTGGGGTTGGCATTAATTTGTTATCGTCTAAAAAAGCACTTTCCTCATTAAGTTTGAATCTAAGAGCACCCATTCTGCATTCATCAAATACACCCATTAGAAAATCTATATCATAGAGTGTAGGAGTCTTTATATTTTTTTCCTTGGCCATAAAATCAGCCCTTCTTCTCATTAAGGTTCTTCCCCAGGTATCTGGCATGGAGTCCATGAAAACACCAAAATTTTCTTTTCGATTGGGATATTGCTGACCTTTGAAAAAGCTGATATCAGGATCCAGTAAAAATGACTTTTTGGAAGCCAACCAATCTACATCATATTCAAAGCTGAATGCCTTTTTACCTTTTGCCTGCTGAGCAGATAACACGCCAATTTTTTGAGGCTCTGGCATTCCTACCCAATCGGCATAAACTAATATTTCAGTTTTATTGGTCGACATTATTTTTTCGATTTCTTTTCTTTTACAATCAAATCCAAATCCTGCAATTTTCTGCCGTACACATCATCTGCTGCCATTTTTAAGAAATCATCTTGTAATCCAAGTACCCTTAGTGTATTGAAATAAGAAGCCATAGAGACACTCCCGCTTCCTTTTTCAATGTTGTATAAGGTAGTTCTGTCTATTCCTGCTCTTTCACTCACCTGAATGGTAGTTAGTTTTCTTCTTTTTCTGGCCAATTTGAAATTCTCACCCATTTGCTCCAAAATTTGCTGGTGTTTGGGAAAAAGAATTTGTTTTTTAGAATTCATTTTGTTGTTTATTTTAAACAAATTTAGTTTTTTTGTTTATAATAAACAACATTTTAGTCATTAAAGATCACTGATGTTTTATATGTATGGCGCTATTATTGCTTTTGAATTCCCCCTTAAAGTTGAATGAATTGTAAGCCGATAACTACAAAGCGGAAAGTTGTATTTGAAGAATCCGACTTTCGCAAACATTATTAGCAATTACTATAAATGATTATTACTTTTTAATAATGCGGCCATTTTCGTCTCTCTTAGCTCTAAAGCCTAAATCACAAATACAAAATTGTTTTTTAGAATGTGGGTTCTCATTTTTTCTAGTGCAATTTTTATAGGGTAAAATGGGATTTGCTTTATAATCTTCTAAATCCATTGATATTCCATTTAGCTGTTCATAACAAGTTTTACAACAACTATATGTACGGTGAATATCATTATAACCAGTTAGAATTTCCACAATCGGTTTATATCCGCTAGTTTCTACATGAATTATCAGTTCATCTAAATATTTCTTTTGATCTTGTTCTTTACATTCACTCATAAAATGCAGCTTATTAAGTGTATAATTCAATCAATTGATTATAATTAATTAACTTAATTAATTAAATAAGTTGTTTTTTTCTTGAATGAAACAGCAACTTTATTCATCTCTAAAAAACAATTTTTGGGATTTACAGACCTATATTCAATTTTTTCAACAGAATTATCAATTGTTGATTGTCTTACACCTCCTAAAGTTGATCCCATAAAAATAGTATTATAATATTCACCTGTAAAACTTGCAACTGTATCTTTTACTCTAACAATTATGCGAAGTTTCATCCAGTTGTTTTTTCCAGTGCCTTCTTTAAAATCAGTTTTTATAGTTTGATAGTTGCTGTCTATTTTATCAAAACTATATCCAAAATCTAATAAAGTATTTGCTACTTGTTTGAAGGTAACTCCAATTACTTCTATAGTATTTGATTTTTTAGGTATATTTTCTTGGGCAAATACAGATATTGGAATAAATAAAAAAAATAAATATTTAAACATATTGACTTTATTAAAATGAGAGAAAAGTAGAGAACTAAAAAGTAATATCAGAATCTATTTTCAAAAATATAAAATTAAAATCATTTTATCTATGAATTGAAAACCGATATCGAGTAAGCAGAAAGTTGTATCAAAATAAGCCGACTGTAATAAAAATAGAAGTGACTTACTATAGGAGTTCCAAAAACAAAAACGCCTCGTAAACTTTCGTTTACAAGGCGCATTTTCAGTTGCGGACCGGACGGGACTCGAACCCGCGACCTCCGCCGTGACAGGGCGGCATTCTAACCAACTGAACTACCGATCCAAAAAACTATCTTTATAAGCCTAACCAATCCCGAGTCAACTTCGTTTCTTGGGACCTTGAAAATATCGCTCGTTACCTCGCTTCATTTTCTTCGGCTGAACTACCGATCCAAAAAAACTCCTTAAATAACAATGAATTAATCATTTATCATTTAAGGAGTGCAAATATAGGTATTTTTACTTTTTCAAAACAAAACTTTTATAGAAAAATCATATCAGTTATTTTTACAACCGATTTTGAGTATTTATTTCTCTTGATTAACTAAAAATATTATGCCGCAACTTCAAAACAGACAGTTTCTAGACTTCGAAAAGCCTATAAAAGATTTGTACGACCAAATCGAACAACTCAAACAAACTCAGGAGAAATCCAATACTGATATGTCTTCCGCTATCAATGCGCTTGAAGATAAAATCCTCGAAACCAAAAAAAGCATCACGGATAACCTCACGCCCTGGCATAGGGTTCAACTGAGCCGCCATCCCGACAGACCTTATACGCTAAAGTACATCGAAAAAATGTGCACCAATTTTGTTGAGCTTCATGGCGATCGCAATGTAAAAGACGACAAAGCCATGGTGGGCGGTTTCGCTCAATTGAATGGGAAAACGGTAATGATCATTGGTCAACAAAAAGGCAACAACACCAAAACGCGTCAACTCCGTAATTTCGGCATGGCCAATCCTGAAGGCTACAGAAAAGCATT
>CANGEZ010000282.1 GCA_947452875.1 Chitinophagaceae bacterium | reverse complement strand
TTGAATTCAATTTTTCATACTTCATTTCTTGTAGATGATTTCAATATAAAAATCACAGCTTGTGTTGTGATCATTCTGCTTACTTGTTTAAATTGTTTGGGCACCAAAAAAAGTACATTGCTAAACAATGCATTAACCTGGTTTAAAATAGGTGGTGTTTTGTTTTTAATCATTGGAGGCTTTTTCTTTTTTAAAACTGAATTGCCCGTTAAGGAAACAGTTGCACTTCAACATTTTTCAGGATTTAAATTAATGGGTGTTTTTTTTGCTGCTATGTTGAGTGCATTTTGGGCTTATGACGGTTGGTTAAGCGTTGCGTTCATTTCTGGTGAAATAAAAAATCCTCAGAAAAATGTTCCCGTTGCCATTATTTCAGGAATCTCTTTGGTTATGGTTTTATATGTGCTTTTAAACTGGGCTTTTTTAAAAGTGATACCACTTCATCACCTTGCTAATTTAAACGGAAATCAAATTGCAGCAGCAGAAATGAGTAAGCAGCTATTTGGTAATTCAGGCAACTTTTTAATTTCATTGTTGATTTTGATTAGTGCATTAGGGTCTTTGAACGGTATTATAATTACCTATTCAAGAATGTATTATAAAATGGCAGTTGATGGCTTCTTTTTTTCTCGTGCAGCGGCTGTTCATTCCCGTTATGAAACACCTCACATGGCGCTGATATTTGCTATGATCGTTAGCTGTATGCTCGTTTTTAGTGGAAGTTTTGATACACTCACAGATATGATTGTTTTTGCCGGTTTTTTATTTTATGCTTTGCTGGCTTATGGTTTTATCCTGATGAAAAGAAAAGGATTGATTTCGGTGAAAAGCTTTGGTTATCCGTATGTACAGGTTATTTATATTTTATTTTCCTTGTTGTTGATGGTGAATACATGCATCAGTCAACCCAAACAAACTTTATTCGGAATAGGCTTGATGTTAAGTGGCATACCTTTTTATTACTATTTCAAAAAAAACAAAACAGCTTAAAATTATTTTGAAACTAGTTCTAACGCTTTCTTGATGTCCTTATCTTCATTAGCCTTTGTCTGATAGAAGCCATTCTTCTGCCAAATCATATTTGCAATTAGATATTTTGCATTTTCAAGCAATAATTTTTTATCAGTAGGCGTGCAGATTTTTATGTCAATTTTTCTTGATTTAAAATCATTTAATAACAGATTCCAATCGTTATCAGACAAATTGAAATTTGCAGCGAAATCGGTAGGGTTTTTAAATGATTTTAAATTCGCTTTTTGCATAATCGAATATTCAAATGCAAAATGATTAAGGATGCCTTTTTCAAATACTTCACTGAAGAATTCACTAATCTTGTTTGTGTCTAGAGGAATCACTACATCAGGCATAATGCCTCCACCTGCGTACAATTTTTTTCCTGATGGACTTTTGAAAGTTTTTCCAGATTTATGTAAACTATCTGCATTGTAATTGTTGTTTTCTGTTTCATCATAATATGCCTTTGTGCCATTTTGATAAGATCGTTGAATGCTTCTTCCTGTAGGTGTGTAATAGCGTGCGATGGTTAAACGAAGCGCGCCCTTGTCACTTAAATCAAATTGCTCCTGAACTAAGCCTTTCCCAAAACTTCGACTGCCTATAATTGTGGCTCTGTCCCAGTCTTGAAGCGCTCCCATTAGCACCTCACTTGCGCTGGCACTTCCTTCATTGGATAAAACAAATAACTTGCCTTTTTCAAATTGGCCTTGTCTTCTGCATCTGTATTCTTTTTTTGGAGAATGTTTGCCTTCTGTATAGGTTATCATTTTGTCTCCTTCCAAGAATTCATCTGCCATTTCAATCGCTTCATCCAAAACGCCACCGCCATTGTCTCTTAAATCCAGAATCAGATTTTTCATTCCTTTTTTATTGAGTGCGGTTAATGCAGTCATGAACTCATTATAAGTTTGGGTTGAAAATTTATTGATTTTAATGTAACCATTGCTGCTATCCAACATAAAACTGGCGTCTACACTGTTTACAGGAACGAGGTCTCTCGAAATATTGACAACTATTTTTTTCTTGTTTCTTAAAATGCCGAGTGTCAAAGCTGTTCCTCTGTTACCTCTGAGTATTTTCCTCATTGAATCTACTTCTATTTTTTGACCAGCAACATTTTTGTTGTTTACAGAAATCAACTGGTCTCCTGATTGTAAGTTTGCTTTTTGGGCTGGGCCACCTTCAATGATGTTGATCATATTTAAGGTGTCATTGTAGATTTCAAACTCAATCCCAACGCCATAAAAATTCCCTTGTATGTCGTTATTGATATCTTCTAATTCGGCAGGCGGTATGTAATGAGAATGAGGGTCTAGCTGGCTTAATATCGCATCAATGGCAGTATCTGCAAGGTTTTTGGCATCAACATTATCTACATATTTGTTTTTGATTAAACTCAACACTTCTCTAACTGCATTGCTTTTTTCATGATAGAAAAAACTTTCGTCAGGAAAATTATCTCTCATTTTGAATCCTATAAAAATACCTATGCTCATAGCTACACTGAAAAGTAAAGGAAGCCAAATATGTAATTTTTGTTTGTTCATGATTAAATTAATCTATTAATGATATATGAAAGTTGCACGAAGGTAATTTTTTTGTTTTCAACAGAGATAATTTTAAAGAAATTCAAATGAATGCTTTAACTTGATAAATAAAAAACAGCATGTCACTCAAATTAATTGCAGATAGTGGTTCATCTAAAACAGAATGGTGTCTGATACATGGGAATAAAAAAACACAGATTAAAACACAGGGGATAAGTCCTTATTTTCTAAATGTAGAACAAGTCATTCAAATACTTTCAAAAGAGTTGCTGCCGAAAATGAAGAAGCAAGTTCCTGATGAAATCCATTATTATGGTACTGGTTGCAGTAATGTTGAAAATGTGAAAATGATAAAAACAGCACTCAAAAAAGTTTTTCCTAAAGCAAAATGTAATGTAGATCATGATTTGCTTGGCGCAGCAAGAGCGTTATGTGGAAATGAAAAAGGAATAGCTTGTATTTTGGGCACGGGTTCAAATTCATGTTTTTATAATGGTAAAAAGATTATTAAAAACAGTCCCGGTTTGGGTTATGTACTTGGTGATGAAGGAAGCGGTACTTATCTAGGAAAAAAAGTGATCCAATATTATCTCTACAACACTTTTGATGCAGATTTAATGGATAGATTTAATTTAAAATACAATACTTCAGTAACAGAGATTCTTGATGCTGTATACAAGCAACCTCTTCCCAACAGGTATCTAGCCGGTTTTACAGGTTTTTTAATCGAAAATAGAGGTCATTTCATGATAGAAAATATCATTGAAGATGGATTTAATGATTTCTTTTTTAATCATATTTATAAATATCGTGAAAGCTGGAGTATGCCTATACATTTTGTGGGTAGCGTGGCTTATGGATTCCGTGATGTGC
>CANGEZ010000281.1 GCA_947452875.1 Chitinophagaceae bacterium | reverse complement strand
TGCACCCAGCACCACACTTACTTCTCCATTCTTAATTTTATTCCACAACTCAACGCGCTCTTGATCGTTGAATTTTGAATGATATACAGCAATATGTCCACCGAAGTGCTGTTGCAATCTTCGTATAATCTGTGTCGTAAGCGCAATTTCTGGAAGCAGATACAAAACCTGTTTATCGGAATTGATAAATTGTTCTATTAATTTTATATACAAAAGTGTTTTACCGCTTCCAGTAACACCATGCAATAAGCAAACATTTTTTTGCAGGAAATGAGCATTTAATTCATCTAAAGATTTTTGTTGAGCTTCCGACAAATCAAATTCAATATTGATTTTTTTTGAAGTAGATTTTATTCGGTCTACATTTCTTTTAACAGCAATCAATACTTTCTTTTCGCATAAAGCATTGAACTGCGCTGGAGAAGCATTTGTTTTTTTAAGTAAAGCTGCTTTAGACACTTCACCTTCACTTCTTTGCAAATGAATAAAACCAAGTAACAACTCCATTTGTTTGGGAGCGCCTTTCCAATCATTTAACAGTGCTGCCAATTTTTCCTCTTCGTAATAATCTGTATGGAGCTCAACATAAGTTTCTTTTTTGGCTTTATATTTTTCATTGAGTTGCTCCCAGATAAAGCAAATATTTTTTTCAATCAGTCTTTTGATGACCGGATAAACATGAGAAACATCAAGCAGCTGTTGTATTTCAGAAAGCTGCAATTGTTTTCTTATTTGTAATGCTTCTGCAACAAGGTATTCTTCATCGTCGAGTCCGGAGAAATCATAATCAGTGTCTTCATTAAAAATCAGAATCGTCTCGCTATTGAGTTTGAAATTAGCGGGAAGTGCCGCAGTCATTACTTCACCTTCGGTACACATATAATATTCGCTAACCCATGCCCATAATTGTAATTGTTGAGGATATACAAGAGGTGTGTCATCTAGGATATTTAATATGGGTTTTGTTTGATAAGCAGGCTTGGCGGTGATTACAGCTTTTATGATTCCGGCATATTTTTTATTTTTTCCGAATACTACTTCTGCTCTGCAACCGGGTTTTGCTTTTTCAATTAGATGAGCTGGTATATTATATGTATAGATATTAGGCAAGGCCAGTGGCAGAATGATCTCCGCCCAAGTATCATTAGCAGATTCATTAAACAGTATCTGATTTTCGCCCGACATTTTTATTTATTCTTTTATCCAAGAGGCCTTATAACGTATCAATGCTTTTTCCATGACATCATAAACTTTTTGTTTAAGAACAGGAACGTCTTCCATCGTATAACCAGTCACTGGAATTTCTTCTAAATATACAACTCTTGATTGACCGGGCGTTAACGACAATATGCTATTATAGTTCAATCGATCATAAGTATCTAAGAATAATAATGGCTTAATGGGTGTTTGCGTTTCGATGGCTATTTTGAAAGCACCATCAAAGAATGGAAGTAATGGTTTGCCTGTTTCGTTGAATGTACCTTCTGGAGCCAATGCGATAGATATATTGTGTTGTAACGCTTCTTTAAGATCAGCTATACTTCTCGCACGATCTTCGGCGCTTGTTCTTTTCACCATTATAACCGCACTTCTGTAAATCAATCCTGCAATAGGTATATCTCCTATTTCAGATTTACCTAAACCTCTCATATTTTGAAAACGAATAGCCTTTAAAATAGTGATGGCATCAAGATAAGAGATATGATTGAATACAAATATCATGGGTCTTTTTCTGTCATGAGGCGCATCATATATATTACGTTGGTAAATCCCCCAAAGTAACATGACGATATCAATCCCAAAGCGAGTTATTCTATACAATAAATTACCTCTTGTCTTTTTAGGGACTAAATTTAGAAACAGCGCTATTGGGAAAAGCACCAGAATCAAAATAAGAAGAATAAGAGCAGCATAAATGCTGAAAGCAATTTTAATAAACCTAGAAATCTTTTGCATAGTATCGGCGAAAATAATGAGAAACCAATTGATAATGGTCAAAATATTTAAAACTTATTGAAACTTAAATATTTAGAGTCGATTACAAAACGGTAAATCTTGCTTATAACCGAGAAAAAACAAGAAAAAGAATGTTGTGTACACACTATTTTTTACTCAAAAACACCGAAGTGAATAAAAAAATAAAAAAAGTATGAAAAAAAATTAAAGAAAATAAGGTAAAACGCTTACCTTTGCCGTCCTAAATTCGGGTATGTTATGTTAGCAGTAGTTAAAATCGCAGGTCAACAATTTAAAGTAAAAGCAGGCGACAGCTTGTATGTTCCACACATTGAAGGGAAAGCCGGTGACTCAGTAGAGTTTACTGATGTTTTATTTACCGACAATGGTAGTAGTGTTTCTAGTGGATCAACAGTTAAAGCCGTAGTTAAAGCTGAAATTGTAAGCGACCTAATAAAAGGCGACAAAGTAATCGCTTTTAAAATGAAAAGAAGAAAAGGTTTCCGTAAGAAACACGGACATCGTACGCAGTACACTCACATCAAAGTAACTGCAATTGCTTAATTAAATTTTGAACAATAATTCAAAATTCAAAACGTAAATAATGGCACATAAAAAAGGTGAAGGTTCCGTAAAAAACGGACGTGATTCACAAAGTAAAAGATTAGGCGTAAAAATTTATGGTGGACAATCTGCAGCAGCAGGTAACATCATCATACGTCAACGTGGAACAGTGTATCATCCAGGTAAAAATGTTGGTCTTGGAAGAGACTTTACAATTTTTGCATTAGCTGATGGAGTTGTTGAATTCAAAAAAACTAAAGGAGATAAAACTTTTGTCTCTGTAGCTTCTATATAAAAAAAATAAAAATTTTTTTTGGTAATTAGAAAATAGTATTTATTTTTAAGTATTATTTACTAACCAATTAAATTTTTAAAAAATGGCTACAAAGAAAAAAGCGGCTCCTGCAAAGAAAGCTGCTCCTGCAAAAAAAGCTGCTCCTAAAAAAGCTGCTGCTAAGAAAGCTGCTCCTGCAAAGAAAGCTGCTCCTGCTAAAAAAGCTGCTCCTGCAAAGAAAGCTGCTCCTGCTAAAAAAGCTGCTCCTGCAAAGAAAGCTGCTCCTGCAAAGAAAGCTGCTCCTAAAAAGAAGTAATCTTAGCTTGCTTGAAAAAGCAAACGATATTGTCCCGGTTTTTTAACCGGGACTTTTTTTTGTCTACAACCCGCTCCTGCTATAGCTTTCATTGAAGTTCAATTATAAGAAGTTGCGTTTATCGCCCACCGTTAAAACGATTGACTAGCAAAAAAATACAAACGACTGAATCCCTCAAAACAATCTTTTTTATTGTTGATTTTTAATTAAAAAAAATATTTCAAATTCAAATCAATACCAGAATTCAAATACAAATAATTTCCTTTTGCATATTTTTGATTTATGGATAATTATCAAATTGCAGATGCTCTTTCTCTGCTTGCTAAAC
>CANGEZ010000280.1 GCA_947452875.1 Chitinophagaceae bacterium | reverse complement strand
CAAAACAGCGATTATGAAGCCAAGCGTTTTAAAAATATTGCTCTCGGCTTACCAAAAGTCAAAGCCGTTTCGAAAGGCACCTTTACAAGATGGCTGCAACAAAAAAATCAAGTTGGCGGCCAACACAAAGTTCCACGTCTTAGCAACGACAGAAAAATTTTAGAAGAAATTCTTTCTATGATTTAACCGGGAATTAATGTCTTTTCTTTTATTACTTTTTTAATCCCTCTCTCAATCTTATTTTTGCTGACTAAAAATTATAAAGATGAAGTTACTACAAGGTAAAGTTGCGGTTATTACAGGCGCGGCCAGAGGAATTGGCGAAGCCGTTGCATTAAAATTCGCTGAACATGGTGCAAACATTGCGTTTAGTTACATTAGCGACAACAGTAAAGAAAAAGCAAATGTGCTAGTTGAAAAGCTAACAGCATTAGGTGTTAAAGCAAAAGCCTACCAAAGTAACGCTGCTGATTTTGTAGCATGTGAATCTTTTATCACTGACGTCATCGCTGAATTTGGTCAAATTGACGTTTGTGTAAACAACGCAGGGATTTCAAAAGACAATCTTTTACTTCGCATGACTCCTGAACAATGGAATGATGTGATCCAAATAAACTTGAATAGTGTTTTCAATATGACAAAGCAAGTCATTAAACCCATGATGAAGGCAAAAAGCGGAAGCATCATCAATATGAGTTCTGTAATAGGTGAAATGGGTAACGCAGGACAAACAAGTTATGCGGCAAGCAAAGCAGGAGTAATTGGTTTTACCAAAAGCGTTGCAAAAGAATTGGGAAGCAGAAACATCCGTTGTAATGCAGTTGCACCTGGCTTCGTAGAAACCGACATGACAAGTTATCTTAAAGAAGGGTCTAACGCTGATAAATATTTGTCTATGATTCCACTTGGAAGATTTGCCTCAGGAGAAGACATTGCCAACACTTGTCTATTTCTAGCTTCTGATATGGGCGCTTATATTACAGGACAAACCATAAGCGCTTGCGGCGGTATGAATATTTAACTCAGTAATTGGCTTTTGTTTCAAATTATAATAATGATAAATTCTTACGATAAACTTTTACTCGAAAATAAAGCTTGGGCAACAGAGCAGGTTAAGCATGATCCCGAGTTCTTCAACAGGCTTTCCCACATACAGACTCCTGAGTTTTTATGGATAGGCTGCAGCGACAGCAGGGTTCCGGCAGATAAAATAACGGGGACACAGCCTGGCGAAATCTTTGTTCACAGAAATATCGCTAATATGGTTGTTAATACCGATATAAACATGCTAAGTGTACTTGAGTATGCCGTAGAAGTATTAAAAGTGAAACACATTATTGTTTGTGGTCATTATGGTTGTGGTGGCGTAAGGGCGGCAATGGAAAAACACTCTCTTGGCATAATAAACAAATGGCTTAGAAATATTAAAGATGTTTATAGAATTCATCGGGAAGAATTGGAAACCGAAGCAAATCCTGATGAAAGAGCTAATAAACTTGTTGAGCTCAATGTAAAAGAGCAAATCATGAATCTAGCAAAAACTTCAATCATTCAAAAAGCCTGGAAATACGAACAAAGGCCTCATTTACACGGTTGGGTTTATGGTTTAAATGACGGTATCATTAAACCTGTTTGTGAAATGGAACCAGGTACACATATCGATCCTATTTATGAATACGATAATTTATAAAAATGACTGCAGAAGATTTGGTAAAAAAATATGAGATGCTTTCCCATCCCGAAGGTGGGTGGTTTAAAGAAACATACCGCAGTGAAGAAAAAATAAATGAAACAGCATTGCCAGAACGGTTTTCAGAAAAGCGTTCTATGTCAACCGCTATTTATTTTTTAATGGAAAAGGGTAATTTCTCTGCTTTTCATAGAATCAAAAGTGACGAGTGTTGGCATTTTTATGCGGGACAAACGCTATTGATTTATGTTTTAGATAATGCAGGAAATCTTGAAATCGTAAAGCTTGGCAACAATATTGAAAAGGGCGAATGCTTTCAATTTGTTGTACCCGCTAATTACTGGTTTGCCAGTAGGCCTTCAGATGAAAGCGATTTCTCTTTCGTTGGATGTACGGTTGCTCCAGGATTTGATTTCGCTGATTTTGAATTGGCTTTTGCTGATGATCTGTCCTTAGAATATCCACAACACAAATCAACTATAGATTCTTTATGCAGACAATAAAACGATTTGCAATAAACTCTTTTTTTAAATGCTCTTCTTCATAAAAAAACATGCTTAATTTCAGAATAATTAAGCATGTTTTTTTTTATTATCAATGATATACTTTATACCTTTCAGTTAATAGATTTTAATCGCCAAAATTAAATTAAAAGAATAGCCAGACACAAGGAGCTCGATGCTGGATAAGGTGGCTGTTTATCATAAAAAACTTAAACATCATTTGATATCATAAGATTTTACAACGTCCATGACAAGAGCAGCAGCTTCCATATTCAAACAATCATTACCAATAAACATCAATCCTAAAATATGGGTATTGGCGCCGATAGTGGAAGCGGGCGATGAACAAATTGATTACTATTATGATTTTTCTCAAAGCATTGCTGAATATACTTCTGTTTTTAATTTTTTAAATCTTCCATGGAAATGGCAAGAGGTGAACATGAATACACTCAAAAGTGTTATAGAAGTTATTAATGAAGAAAGAAGCAAGGGCGATTTTTTTCCGATTGTTTTAAATCTTTGTGATGGAGATGAAACAAATGGCGCACCTGGCGTTTCTGTTATTAAATACCTCGAAGAAAAAGGAATTGTGTATACTGGGGCTGATGAATATTTTTATGATATCACGACATCAAAGATATCCATGAAAAAAGCTTTTGATGAAGCCGGTGTTCCTAATGCACCATGGACTTATTTTTTTGATCATGATGATTATCTTCCTGAAAATATATTAACAACAACAGGAACACCCTTAATAGTTAAGCCGGCTATATCTGGTGGTAGCATGGGTGTCGGAATTAAAAATGTGGTTGAAACCAAAGAAGAATTAGATTCACTTACAGAAAGCTTATTGTGTGGATACAGGGGCTGGAACTTAAATAGCGGAGGAATTATAGCCGAACGTTTTATCAATGGACCAGAGTATACTGTTTTTATCAGCGGCTCTTTCGACAATCCGGAAAATGCAATCATTTATACTCCTGTTGAACGGTTGTTTCACCATTCGCTTCCTGATAAAGAAAAGTTTTTGTCTTTTGAACGCCTTTGGGAGGTTTATGAAACAGAGAGCGCCATGCCAGAAGAAGATAATTTTTATGAGTATGGCAAGCCAGAAGAATCAATAATTGATGCTTTGAAAAAAATAAGCTGGGACGCTTTCGTGGCTACTAAAGGTAAAGGATATACGAGAGTAGATATCAGACAGGACGGGGCTTCAGGAAAACTTTATGTACTTGAGCTAAATGCTCAATGTGGAATT
>CANGEZ010000279.1 GCA_947452875.1 Chitinophagaceae bacterium | reverse complement strand
GTTCAAAAGGTTGAATAAGTTCAAAAGGTTATTGATTACTAATCAACATTTTAAACATTTTGAACCTCTGGAACTTATTGAACCTCTTTCGGCACAAACTTCATCGAAATCGAATTCACACAATGTCTGGTGTTTTTCTTTGTGAATTGTTCTCCGAAAAATACATGTCCTAAATGTCCATCACATTTGGCGCAAACAATTTCTGTTCTTCTGCCATCAGCGTCGGGTACCCGCTTTACAGCTCCTGGAATTTCGTCATCAAAACTTGGCCATCCACAATGGGAATCAAATTTATCTTTCGATTCATATAGTGGCGCATTACAACGTCGGCAGATATACGTTCCAGTTACTTTGTTGTTGGTATATTCTCCTGTGTAAGGCATTTCGGTTCCTTTTCTTAGAATTACATATTCTTCCTCCGGCGTTAATTTATTGTATTCCATAGTTGAATTATTAATTAAATAAATTTTTCTAAATTGATTGGCTGCATTGATAACAAATTGATTGAATCTTAGTTCATCGCAACTGCTGGCAAACTCATAACTTGGTCTATACCAAACCAGAAATGTATCCAAATCAGGAGAAACCAGATTCGTAATTCGTTTTACAAATAGCTTGTTGAAACGATAGTTTACATAGTTTTCTTTTTCTTCATTCTCGAGTCTTTCATGAAAAGACTTCAATCGTTTATTTCTCCTGAATCGAAACATGTTAATCAAGGCATCAAGGTCCGCACCAGCCATACCATCCGGAGATGTTGATGTTTCTAATCCGGGTTTAGTGTAATTAAAAATATTTGCATAAGCCATTCGATTTTCTATTGAATCGAGCTTATATGATTTTGAAAAAACCGTAACTTCTTTAAGAACGCCATACTTACTTTTTACGTTAAGATGAATGGAGATATCAAACTTCCGTATGTCTGCAATTTGAGCAACAGGAAAATGTAAGGTAGGCTTGTTGTTGTAAATAAAAACAAGAGAGTCTTTATCATTTACAATAATGTTGTAGCGGCCTAAACTATCAGTAATGGTAAACATACCCGAAGAGCTCACCACCCTAACATTTTCAACATAATTTATTTTAGACAAATCAAAAACAGTTCCACTAACGGTGAACTGTGCCCGCAAAAAGAAAGGAAAAAATAAAAATGTAAGCAACAGTGCTTTCAACAGCAATAAATTAGTTGGCAATATTAGAAAACAATAAAGTCATGATTTTGACTTTAACGTTGATTTTACTTTTGAATGACTTCTGCAATCACTTGTGGGAAATGTTTGTGTTCCAAGAAATGAATTTTATTAGCCAGCGATTCTGCGGTTTCTCCGTTTTCAATTTCACATTTTTCTTGAAAAATTATTTTTCCGTGGTCATAAATTTCATCAACATAATGAATGGTAATGCCAGATACGGTTTCGTTGTTTTCAATAACAGCTTGATGAACTTTAGCTCCATACATTCCCTTACCTCCATATTTTGGCAATAAAGCAGGATGGATATTGACGATTTTATTTGGATATTGACGTATTAAAGAAGCCGGTATTTTTTTAAGATAGCCAGCAAGAACAATAAAATCAACCTCATTCTTGTGTAAATTTTCAATACAAGAGGCATAATTCAATCTGTCTTCTTTAGATAAAACCATAATTGGAATGTTGTTTTTCGCAGCAATTCCTAGAACTCCTGCTGCGGCATTGTCAGAAACAACAATAGCTACATCGGCTATTTGGTTTAATTTAAAATAAGATATGATATTATCTGCATTTGAACCTTTGCCACTTGCGAATATGGCTAACTTAGTCTTTTTCTTAGCGAAATTGTTCTTTTTTTGGTCGTTTTCTACTGTTTTTCCGCTGATTTTAGACCAAATCCTAAAAAGGTAGTTTTTAAAAAACTTGAATTGTCCCAAAGGAAAACTTATGATAATGACACATATTGGCCATAAAATGGTGACGAGTAAAATGTAGATAACCCACCAAATCGTATTTTTTTCTAGGGAAATTAGTTTCAACAATTGCCCAGCAATTCTTGCACAAGCAGAACCACCTAAGGCAAAAGTGGTAATGATCAATGCCATGTTTAGACCATTAACCCCCCACTTTTGTTGTAATTTTTTAAACATGTTGCAAAAATGCAGAAAACTATTCTATTAAAAACGATTATCTGAAGAATAAAGTAAAACTTCGATTTGTTTACATTTTTATGACAAAAGTCAATGCTCCAAATTGCAATACGTTGAAATCCATTATAAATAACTAAAAAAATTTTTTAAAAATGTTGAAATAATGTCAACAACGTACCTTACTTTTGTGCCCGAAAAAGGATTTTTTCCACATTAGACCCGATAACTGTATGAGTCGCTATCGAATAACAATCAACAAAGCACTTGCTAGTCTTCTTTTAGTAATCATTTTCTCTTTTAATAATTCTGTTTTTGCAGCCGACGGCGAAGCCTTGTTTAAGGCGAACTGTTCGAACTGTCATAAGCCAGATGCCGACTATACTGGTCCGGCATTAAAAGGATGGAGCACAAGAGTGCCAAGCCCAGATTGGGTTTACAAATGGGTTGCCAATCCAGCTCAAATGATCGCTACTGATGCGTATGCAAAGTCTTTGTTTGACAAATGGAAGCCAACGGTAATGACCTCTTTCTCAAATTTGAAAAAAGATGAGATTGATGCTATTTTGAAATATGTTAATGATTATACTCCACCAGCTCCAACAGCGGGAGCACCAGGAGCAGCAGGATCTGAATCGGGTTCTGATAATACTTTACTTTATGGTATTCTAACTTTAGTGTTAGCACTTGTAGCATTAATTTTATTACAGGTTAACAGCAATCTTAGAAAACTATCTGATGATAAAGAAGGTGTTCATCGCGGAGAGCCTGTTCCTTTCTATCGTAATAAAACTTATTTAATGGCAGGCGTATTGGTCTTGTTTGCCATTGGAGGATATTTTGTAATTAGTGGTGCTATTGGATTGGGCAGAATGAAAAATTATCAACCCGTACAACCAATTTATTATTCTCATAAAGTTCACGCAGGTGTTAATCAAATAAGTTGCTTGTATTGCCATGGAAGTGCACAAGACAGTAAACATGCGGGTATTCCTTCGGTTAATGTTTGTATGAATTGTCATATGGCCATTAAAGAATACAAAGGAGATCCAATTGTAAGAGAAGATGGTAAATCAGTAAACGGAACAGAGGAAATTCAAAAACTGTATCAATATGCAGGATGGAATCCTGATACCAAACAATACAATGCAGATAAAAACGCTGACGGAATTCCTGATGGCGCACAACCTATTCAATGGGTGAAAATTCACAACTTGCCTGACCATGTTTATTTCAACCATAGCCAGCACGTAAAAGTAGGCAAACAACAATGTCAAACTTGTCATGGTAATATTCAGGAAATGCCGGAAGTTTACCAATTTGCTGAACTGAGTAT
>CANGEZ010000278.1 GCA_947452875.1 Chitinophagaceae bacterium | reverse complement strand
ATTAATTTTCAATTGGTCAATTTCATCCAGTGGCAATAGCAAAAACATCTTGTTGTTGGTCTTGAATACAATGGTATCTTCTCCAAAAGGAAAGGTTTCAATACTGTCTTTAAGCGAGAGCGCAAAGTCTCTTATTTCTTCTACGTTCATATTGTAAGATAAAAAAAGCCCTTCAAAAATGAAGGGCTAGATTTTGATTATTTGAATGATTATCTGATAATCGTGATATCTGTCTTCTTAGTGAATTTCTTACCAGAGATCAATTTGAATTCAATCACACCATAGTAAGTACCATCAGGACAAGGCTTACCATTGTAAGTTCCATCCCAATTGTTTCTGTAATCTCTACTTTCAAATACTTTACTTCCGTATCTGTTGAATACAGTTAACGTGATGTTGCTTAAACAATCGTATTGATCGTATATCTGCCATTTGTCGTTAACGCCATCACCGTTTGGACTGAATGCATTTTTAACTTTAATGCAATAAGGAATTACAGTGATAGTGATATCATCAGAAGCCGTACAACCTGAAGAGTTAGTAGCTGTTAAAGTATATGTAGTCGTTACAGGAGGCGTAGCAATCGGATTTAAAATTGTTGTTGATGTCAATGTTGCATCTGAAGGATTGGAAGTCCACAAGTAATTTGTTGCTCCAGAAACACCACCATTCAATTGAACACTTTCACCGCTGATGACGCTTTGGTCAGAACCTGCAATTACTTGAACTTGAGAATTCACTGTGATATTAACTACATCAGTTGCAGTACATCTTCCTAAAGTAGCAGTTACCGTATAAGTATTTAAACCTAAAGAAGTAGGAGTAGCCACCGGGCTTTGAGAAGTTGAACTACTCAATCCCTGACCAGCCCAATCAAATGTTGCACCAGCATAAGAATTAGTAGTTAACGCAATAGAACCGCCAAAGCAAATTGTTGTATCTGTTCTGGTATTTAAGAACAAATCATTGGTTAATCCTACAACTTGATTTAATGTAATGATACATCCATTGTTATCTCTTACAGAAACAACATAACTGCCATCAAACACATTAAATACAGGAGAAGCCTGGAAGTTAACACCGTCGATGCTGTATTCATATGTCGTTCCACCACCTTGTGCTTCTAAGATAATATTACCTGTAGGATTTATAGAACAAGTTGCATTTGAAGTTGATGCAGAAGCAGACAATACTGTAGGTTCAGAGATGTTGATTGTGGTATCTCTTGTACAACCTGAGTTATCTCTGATTCTGATATTGTATGTACCTGCAGCAAGGTTGCTGAAAGTACCACTTGATTGATAAGTAACACCGCCATCAATTGAATATTGGAAAACACTGGTGCCGTTATGACCAGTTGCATTGATAACGCCTGTGCTTCCACCATTACAAAGAACATTAGAAACGGCATAAGTTCCTGCTACTAAATTTGGATCAGCAGAAATAGTAACAGAAGTTGTTCCGGTACAAGTTGTGTTAATCACACGATATTTAATGGTGTAAGTTCCGGGAGGTAGATTAAATACGCTTGATGTTTGCCATGT
Organism: Chitinophagaceae bacterium; assembly: GCA_947452875.1. GTDB lineage: Bacteria > Bacteroidota > Bacteroidia > Chitinophagales > Chitinophagaceae > Ferruginibacter. The sequence continues at coordinate 1,913 of CANGEZ010000278.1, read as the reverse complement.
AAGTCCATTGTTTGCAGAATATTCAAAAGGACCGGCCGCACCTGTCGCAAAAACCGCAGCACTTCCTATACCAGATGTAGCGCAAGAAGCAGGAGAAGTAGCTGAAGTTGCAGAAAGTGGATTGTTTGATATTACTCTTACGGTATCAGTTCCATATACAAAGCTGTTAGGATTATTAAACTGAGCGTATTTTGATCTTACGATGTAAGTTGTTGTTCCAATTGGACAAACACTTGGAAAAGAAACCTCGAAAGTTCCATTTACATCAGCAGTAGTATCTCCAGTTGCAACCAAATTACCATTTAAATCATAAAGTTCAACACCGCGGTATAAAGTTGGGCCTGACGCAGGCACAAATCTCCAGCTTTCATTCATGTTGGTAGATCCCCAGTTAGGACCAGTTGAAGTTCTGCCTGGGGCCATTATTCCTTTGGTTTTTGTAGCATCTTGCAAACCAATCATTTTTCTTCCTTGATTCCAGCTTGGACATTGTTCAACACCATTCACAAAAACCTCAATTATTCCCAAACCTTCATAAAGAACAATCTGATGCGTGTTGTTAATCAAATTCTGACAAGTTGTACTGAATAATGGAGCTTTATAAACACTGAAAACAAACCTTCTGTGAGGAGCGACTCCGAGTATATCGTATTTTATCAATTGATTGGGTGAAGTAGTGTAAGCAGGATCTAAATCTTGAAAAACGCCCATTACCAAAGAAGCATCATATCCTGTGTTAGGAACATTGCCCACTGTCTGACTCCAATGGCTATAACCTCCGGCCAAAGAAGCGTTGAAGGAAATATAACCGTTAGTACTTACAACGAGTGAATTGTACGGAGAGGCTGCATCACCATAAAAAGGGAAAGGGAATGGCAGATTCACTACGCTGGAATAAGTATCATCAATCGTAAGTGATACGGCATTACCAGGAGCGTTAGCTGCTAAATATGGTGCGAAGCAACCACCCGATCCGCTTAAAGGATTAATAACATAATCATTTGTTGAAGCCTTAACGTTAGGAATTCTTGCTTTTAAAGTGATACAAGGATTGGCGCAACCATCGATAGTGGTATCTCTTGCGCAACTAAAATTAAATCCGTTTTGTGCCTTCGTTTGAATGGAAAGAATCATTAACAGAATCAAACCAAACCATTGAAATTTTCTCATGTCTTGTGATGCTTATTTAATTGAAAGAAAATATTAGTTGTGTATTGTGAATTATTTTTTCTTAAGATCGAATTGAACGCCAATTTCATGTGCACCTGAATTGCCAGCAAATACGCCAATTGGTGCATTGTAGTAATCATAAGAATAAGTAGCTCTAACTCTTTGTAAAATTTTAAGTCCAGCTTGTATGCTCCAAAGTTGGTTCACTCTCCAATTCAAACCCCACCAAACTTTATTTTGGTAATTTACTTGAGCTCCAAATTCAAATTCAGAAGGTGAATTTTCAATCACTCTTACCATTGCATTTGGTATGATATATATATCATCGCCTGTATTGTATTTATAGTTGGCTGTGAAATTGTAATGGCGATATAATTTACCATTTAAAGTAGAATTGGATACATCTGCTAGAGCGATTTTTGATTCAATGAGCTGACTAACAGCAGCGCCTACACTCAACTTTGTGTTTGTCCAGTATACACCTGCACCAGCATCGAAAGCAAATTTACTTTCTGCACCACCCAAAACAGGATCGTTGCCTAAATCTGTAAGTTTTGATTTGTTAATTGCATATTGCAAGCCTCTCAATTCGATTCCGATTCCAAAACGACTCTTTTCGTTTCTTGCTTTGATATGATATGAATATCCAACTTGAACACCGGTACGGCTTGTTGGGCCTGTTTGATCATTATACAAATAAGTTGAAATACCTGAAGTCATTTTTTTAAGCTCAAAATCACCAT
>CANGEZ010000277.1 GCA_947452875.1 Chitinophagaceae bacterium | reverse complement strand
TAATTTATTATATCAACCTGTAAAACAATTTGATGCAGGACTAATTGATACGATAGCGTTTTTCAAAAAAGTTTATTCCAAACAACATTCATAATGCCATTTATCAAAACAGATTTTCCGGGATTATTTGTATTTGAACCTGTTGTTCATAGTGATAGCCGCGGCTATTTCTTTGAGAGTTACAACAACAATGTTTGTAAAGAATTCGGTATCGAAACTATTTTTGTTCAAGACAACCAAGCAAGGTCAGTTTACGGTGTTATCAGAGGCATGCATTATCAACTCAATCCTCATGCACAAACAAAATTTATTCGTGCGTTAAGCGGAACGATTTTAGATGTGGTGCTCGATATCAGAAAAGGCTCTCCAACTTTCGGTCAGCATTTTTCTATAGAATTGTCGGCAGAAAATAAAAAGCAATTATATATTCCTCATGGTTTCGCACATGGTTATTCTGTGTTAAGTGAAACTGCTGAAGTGTTTTACAAATGCGATTCTTTTTATAATAAAGAAGCAGAGGCAGGGATTCAGTTTTATGATCCACAATTGAATATTGATTGGCAAATTCCAGCTGATAAACAAATAATTTCAGATAAAGACAAGCAACATCCCACTTTCGAAAATTGTAAAACCAATTTCATTTTTGAATAACAAACTCAACATACTGGTAACTGGTGCAAATGGTCAATTGGGCAATGAATGCAGAACATTGGCGGCTGCAAGAACGGATGCTAATTTCATCTTCACTGATATTGCTGAATTGTCGATAACAGACGAAGCGGCCATCAATGAAATGTTTTCAAAAAATAATTTTGATTATTGTATCAATGCTGCTGCTTACACAGCTGTTGATGCCGCAGAAAATGATATTGAAATGTCAAGAGCCATCAATGCAACAGCTGTTGGTTATTTGGCTAAAGCCTGCAAAAAATACAATTGTAAGTTGATTCATATTTCTACAGATTATGTTTTTGATGGAGAAAATGAATTCGGATATAAAGAAGAAGATGCAACTGCACCCATCAATGTTTATGGTATTACTAAATTGGAAGGCGAACAATTGGCTTTTGAAAACAATGCTCAAACCATTGTCATTCGTACTTCATGGGTATATAGTTTTCATGGAAAGAATTTTGTGAAAACCATGATGCGTTTGATGCAGGAGAAAGAAGAAATCAATGTAGTATCAGATCAAATTGGCAAGCCTACTTATGCAGCTGATTTGGCGGGAGCAATTTTCAACATCATTTTTTCATCATCAACATTTCTTCCGGGTATTTACAACTATTCAAACCAAGGTGTGATTTCTTGGTTTGATTTTGCAACAGCAATAAAAGAAATTGGTGGATATGCTTGTAATGTAAATCCAATTCCTTCATCAGCATATCCGGTTCCGGCAAAGCGACCACACTATTCGATTTTATTGACTGATAAAATTGAAACAACTTATAACATCAATATTCCACATTGGAAAGACAGTTTGGAAAAATGCATGCAATTGCTGAAATAATTTTTGCTCAGCTTTAAAACAATTCAATGAATTTATTTGCTATTAAAAATCGGATTATTGTTACTTGCAGTAATCGACTATCTCCTTTTTTACAAAAGGAAATAGAGGAGCTTGGTTTTAAACCGATTCGTATTTTTAAAACTGGAGTGGAGTTGTTAGGAACGCTAGATGATTGTATCAAACTGAATTTACATCTTCGTTGCGCTTCACAGGTATTGTTTTCCTTAAAAGAATTTACGGCTTATAATGCCAATGATTTGTATAAGGAATTGTCGAAAATTGAGTGGGAGCAGATCATTCCTGCTCATGAATATTTTTCGATTACAAGTAATGTGACCAATGAAACCATTACCAATAATTTATTTGCGAATGTGAAAGTGAAAGATGCGATTGCTGATCGTTTCAGAGAAAAGACAGGAGAGCGACCAGATTCTGGCCCTGAATTGACGGGCGTTGTAGTTCATTTATACTGGAAGGAAAGTCAGGCGGAATTGTTTTTAGATACCAGTGGTGAAACTTTATCTAAACATGGCTACAGAAAAATTCCCGGTAAAGCGCCAATGCTAGAATCATTGGCAGCTGCGAATTTGCTGGCTTTAAAGTGGGACAGAAAATCCACTTTCATCAATCCGATGTGTGGTTCAGGAACGATTGCCATAGAAGCTGCAATGCTCGCTACCAATCGCAAGCCAGGTTTGTTCAGAAATAATTATTCGTTTATGCATGTATGTGAGTATGATGAAAAATATTACAATAAGCATTACAACGACATGGAAGCTCAGGTAATTCATGATTCACCTGTAAAAATCATAGCTTCTGATATCAGTGAAGATGCTGTTGCTATTTCAAAAGTAAATTCAGGGATTGCAGGAGTGGAAGAAATGATCAGCTTTGAATGTTGTGATTTTGGTGAAACGACAATTCCTGAAAACAATGAAGGTGTTGTGTTCTTCAATCCTGAATACGGAGATAGGCTAGGTGTTGAAATTGAATTAGAAGGCACTTACAAAAGAATGGGGGATTTTCTAAAACAAAAATGTAAAGGTTATTGGGGATATATTTTCACAGGTAATTTAGAACTCTCCAAAAAAATTGGATTGAAGCCAAAGAGAAGAATTGAATTTTATAATGGCAAAATTGATTGTAGGTTGTTTGAGTATGAGTTGTATGCGGGGACGAGAACAGCCTCACCCCCAACCCCTCTCCAATAGAGAGGGGAGATGCGCCCTCAATCCCCGCAAGGGGGAAATGTAAAACAAATTAAAAAACCGCCCTTCAGAAAGAAAGGCGGTTTTTTAATATACAAAACTTATTAGCAGGATTCCCCCCTCTCTATTGGAGAGGGGTTGGGGGTGAGGCATTTACATCCCCATTCTCTTTCTCAAATTCTCATCAATCGCATCCAAGAATTCTTCAGTGTATAAATAATGATCGCCATGAGAAACTTTATTACCATGGATACAAACTGCTAAATCTTTGGTCATTTTTCCGCTTTCAACAGTTTCGATACAAACAGCTTCCAATGCATTACAGAAATCAATCAAAGGTTGGTTATTATCCAATTTACCTCTGAAAGCCAAACCTCTTGTCCATGCGAAAATAGACGCGATTGGATTGGTGCTGGTGCGTTTACCTGCTTGGTGATCGCGATAGTGACGTGTTACCGTTCCGTGAGCAGCTTCTGATTCCATGGTTTTTCCATCAGGAGTAACCAATACAGAAGTCATCAAACCTAACGAACCAAAACCCTGTGCAACTGTATCACTTTGTACATCACCATCATAGTTTTTACAAGCCCATACAAAATTGCCATTCCATTTCAACGCACTGGCAACCATGTCATCGATTAAACGATGTTCGTAGGTAATTCCTGCAGCTTCATAAGCAGCTTTGAATTCATTTTGATATACTTCTTCGAAGATGTCTTTAAATCTTCCGTCGTATTTTTTTAAG
>CANGEZ010000276.1 GCA_947452875.1 Chitinophagaceae bacterium | reverse complement strand
CTTGTGATGCTATAGCGTTTTGTTTACTTAAATTAGACAATACCTTTTGAACAAACTTATTTTTGTCTTTCACATCACCATCCGTTAGTAAACTCATGTAAATTTTCTTATAGCAACTCAACACAATATCTTTTACCTCTGCAGTTTTATTTCCGTATGGATCGATGTTGATGTAAATTTCTCCGTAGATCAAACTCCAGAGATAATCTTGCTGAAGGGCATAATACTTTGAAGCGTTATAATAGTTTCTGGAATAAGCAGGATCTTTTTCAATTCCTTTTTCCCAGTAGACAATACAATCATTGCGGTTTTGCATCGACAACAACTCCCCCATTTCATTGTTGATGGCACCGTTATTAGGATATTGTAACAACCCTTTTTTATACAACTCCTCGCAAGCAGTGTATTGGCGAAGTCCTTTGTAAATGTTTCCGGCGATTTGAAAACATTGGTCATCGGCTTTACCACTATCCGTAATAGGCTTGATGATTTGTAATGCCTTATTAAATTCTTTTTCGAAATAATAACAAAGAGAAAGGTCTTTTATATACGTGATGTTAGCTGTATCAAGCTGATAAGCGCTGAATAACATCGATTCTGCACTGGCATAATCACCATCTATCAAATAATTTTTTCCAAGATTATGAAAATAAGCAGCATCCTGTGCCTTCAGATTTCCCTGAATGCAAAGCACTAATAAAATAATTGAAAAAAATCTTGACATTTTTATGCCAGTCTTTATGAATGAATGCAATCTTATTTTTTAAATCAAATGAGTCAGCAAGCCATCTCTTAATTTAGGTTCAAACCAGGTACTCTTTGGTGGCATTACATTTCCGCTGTCGGCAATGTCAAATAATTGCTGAATGCTAACCGGATAAAGACTTACAGCCAACGCCATATCGCCGCTGTCAACTCGTCTTTCCAATTCACCCAAACCTCTGATGCCACCAACAAAATCAATTCTTTTATCCGTGCGCTGGTCTTTAATACCCAACAATGGATCTAAAATATTATTCTGAAGTATAGTAACATCTAAAATGCCAATCGGATCTTCGGTAAAAGTATCAGGTTTTGAAACCAGCTTGTACCATTGTTTGTCGATATATAAACCAAAATGATGCAAAGCTTCCGGGCGATAGGCTTCACCAACTTTTTCTAACGTGAATTGATTTTCCAATTGCTTTAGAAAAGCTTCTTTTGAATGAGCTCCTAAATCTTTAACCACACGATTGTAATCCATAATATGAAGCTGATTCGAAGGAAACAAAGTAGTGAGGAAGAAATTCGCTTTTTCACTGGCTTTTGCTCCCAACGACGCTCTTACTTTAGCGGCAGAAGCTGCACGATGGTGGCCATCAGCGATATAAGTACAAGGCACTTTTGTTTTAAACAACTCAGTTATTTTGCTGATGGTGTTGTCGTCGTTCACAATCCAAATGCTGTGTTGGATATTGTCTTCTGCAATAAAATCGTATTGAGGATTTTTATCTTTGGTCCACTTGCCAATTACCGCATCAATTTCATCTACATTTCTATAGGCAAGAAATACGTTTCCAGTTTGAGCTCCTGTAGTTTTGATGTGATTGATTCTATCGAGTTCTTTCTCAGGTCTAGTAAACTCGTGCTTTTTAATCAAATCATTTTCATAATCATCCACTGAACTTCCGCAAACCAATCCGGTTTGTGATTTGCCGTCCATGATCAAACGATAAATATAATAACAAGGCTTACTTTCTTTGAATAAAATATTACGACTGATAAAAGCAGTTAAGTTTTCTTTTGCCGTGTCGTAAACTTTTTGAGAATGTATATCAGTGCTTTCGGGTAAGTCAATTTCGCTTTTGGTAATGTGTAAAAAAGAAGAGTGATTGCCCTGAGCTTCAATTTTTGCTTCTTTACTGCTGAGTACATCATAAGGGCGTGAAGCGACTTGTTTGGCAAGTTGCGCTTCTGGTCGTAAGGCTTTAAACGGAGAAATAGTTACCATAATCAATGAATCAAATGTTGTGTTTTCTGAGTGACAAAAATAGTCTTTCTCGGTTAGTAAGTTTCAATCGTGAATAAAAATCAGAGAATTGATTTTGTAAAGTTGCGCATCACGTCCACAAGTACTTCTACACTGCTGATTGGCAATGCGTTATATAATGAAGCACGAAATGCACCTGAAAGTCTGTGGCCTTTTATGCCAACAATTCCTTGCGATTGGGCATAATCTAGAAACATTTTTTCATGAGCCGGATCTTTTGCTGCAAAACAGACGTTCATTTTGCTTCTGTCATGTTTGTTTACCGAAGTGGTAAACGCTTCGTTGTTGTCTATTTCCTGATACAACATCGCCGCTTTTTCGTTGTTGATTTTTTCAATAGCATCAACGCCGCCTATTTTTTTCAGCCATTGTAACGTGAGCATGCATACATAAACGGCGAAAACCGGTGGAGTGTTAAGCATACTTCCTTCAGCAATGTGGTTTCTGTAGTCCATGATTGTCGGTATCGGATGTTTCACTTTACCGAGAATATTTTCATTAACCACCACCATATTCACTCCGGCAGGACCCATATTTTTTTGTGCTCCGGCGTATATCAATCCAAAATCATTGAAATTAAGTCGGCGACTGAAAATATCACTGCTCATATCCGCAACCATCACGTTGCTTGTTTTGGGAATCGACTGCCATTGCGTTCCATAAATGGTATTGTTGGTCGTTATATGGAAATATTTCGCATCATTGGGAACCGCAAAATCATTGGGAATAAAAGTAAAACCTTGCTCTTTAGAAGAACAAACCACATCTACTTTACCGAAGAGTTTGGCTTCTTTGATGGCTTTGCTGCTCCAAACACCAGTGTCAGCATAAGCTGCCGAATCTTTAGGATCAAGCAAATTCATCGGCACTTGCATAAACTGTGTAGAAGCACCACCATGAAGAAACAGCACTTTATGTTCATCATCTAAATTCATCAATTCTTTTACCAACGCTCTGGCTTCTTCCATAACCGCCGTGAATTCAGGAGTACGATGACCCATTTCTAAAATCGACAAACCGGAATTATTGTATTCGATTACCGCTTCCGCAGCTTGTTGAAAAACTTCTTTAGGTAAAATGGAAGGTCCGGCGTTGAAATTGTGAATCATGACTTTTTATTGAAACGGGTATTTATGCTTATGGAAAAATCGAGATGCAAATGTAGGAAAATTTAAGTTTGGGGTTTGGCGTTTGGTGTTTGGCGTTTGGTGTTTGGTGTTTGGCGTTTGGCGTTTAATGGTTTAAGTGCTCCGCTGGTTTAAGGGTTTAATGCGCTTTGCTGGTTTGGGGTTTGTTAACCTTTTGAACGCATGAGTCTGCTCAAAAAAGTGTGTCAATTTGTAAATTTATGACACATGAAAAAAGAAACAAAAAAACCATTTGATTTTGAATCTTTTGCCAAACAAGCTGCAGAAGGTATTAAGTCCGGCAAACCGATG
>CANGEZ010000275.1 GCA_947452875.1 Chitinophagaceae bacterium | reverse complement strand
GGGAATAGAAATTGAGTTGATTTGCCCTCGTTGGTGTTGTCACCAGCGATTAGCAAAATGAATAATGAAACAGGTAATTAAAAATCTAACTATTGAAAGTTACTTTTACATTTCTCTGTTCATTATTCATTATTTTACATTTCTAGTGGAGCTGGCGGGAATCGAACCCGCGTCCAAACATATTCGTCATAAGCTTTCTACATGTTTATTTATGCATTAATTGTCGGAGAAAAGCAGGAGCATAACAAACCAATTTTTCCCTTAGGAGAATGATCTTAAGTCATCGTCACACCATTCGATAACAGCAACCTGTGTTTGTTTTGAGTCGGCGGCGGAACCTGGTAACAGATCAACCTGTTCGGCGGCCCGAATGGATGCTAATCTATCGATTAAGCAGCCATGGCATACGTAGTATTGCCATTTGAAGTTTGAATATTCAGATTAAAGTGCTAATTATCCAACGCACTACATGCTTACACTTACAAAGATCTATGCTGTCAAAACCGGTCAGCCCCGGGTTTATAGCTTGGGCAAAGGTAGAGGTTATGAACGTTAATGTTGTTCCAAAGGTTCAATAAGTTCAAAAAGTTCTTCATGTCGACAAAACTTTTTGAACATCTGAAACCTTTTGAACCTTTTGAACCTCTTAATCCTCTTGAACTTTGATTATCTTTGCCCCTCCAAATTATGAAGTATATCAACGAAATCAACAAGCGCAAGACTTTTGCCATCATTTCTCACCCAGATGCGGGTAAAACTACCCTTACAGAAAAATTTCTGTTATTCGGCGGCGCCATTCAAACTGCAGGTGCCGTAAAAAGCAATAAAATAAAAAAACATGCCACTTCCGATTTTATGGAAATCGAACGCCAGAGAGGTATCAGTGTGGCAACGAGTGTGATGACTTTCGAATATCAGGGTTTTCTAATTAACCTTTTGGATACACCCGGCCACAAGGATTTTGCTGAGGATACGTACCGTACTTTGACAGCTGTGGATAGTGTGGTGTTGGTCATCGATAGCGTTAATGGGGTAGAAGATCAGACTCGTCGTTTGATGGAAGTTATCGCCATGAGAAAAACACCGGTTATTGTTTTTATCAATAAAATGGATCGTGATGGTAAAAACCGATTCGACTTATTGGAGGAAATTGAGAAGGAATTGAAGATTAGTTTACATCCCATGACCATTCCAATTAACAGCGGAAAGGATTTCAAAGGGGTGTACGATTTGCATGAGAAGAGTTTGGTTTTATTTACAGCTGGCACAAAAGCAAATGATGAAGATGTATTGAAAATTAATGACTTAAACGATCCTATATTAAATTCAAAAATAGGTGAGAAAGATGCCAATGTGTTGAGAGAAGATGTGGAATTGGTGGATGGTGTTTATGGTGAGTTGAATCTTGAAGATTACCTTTCCGGCGAAACCGCTCCAGTGTTTTTTGGCTCTGCGGTAAACAATTTTGGCGTAAAAGAAATGCTTGATACATTCATTAGGATTGCGCCAACGCCTCGCCCTCGTCACACTACCACGAGAGATGTGTTGCCTCAAGAAGATAAATTCAGTGGTTTTATATTTAAAATTCATGCTAATCTGGATCCAAAACATAGAGATAGGATTGCTTTCTTAAGAGTTTGCAGCGGGAAGTTCGCACGTAACACTTTTTACAATCATGTTCGTATGGAAAAAGACGTTCGTTTCAGTAATCCATATAGTTTCTTGGCTCGTCAAAAAGATGTAATCGAAGAAGCTTTTCCAGGTGATGTGGTTGGTTTATTTGACACCGGAAACTTCAAAATTGGAGATACGTTGAACGAAGGAGAAAAATTTTACTTCACTGGAATTCCTAGTTTTTCTCCTGAAATATTTAAAGAGGTAGCTAACAAGGATCCAATGAAAACCAAACAGTTGGAAAAGGGTTTGTTGCAATTAACTGATGAAGGCGTAGCGCAATTGTTTACCCAATTTGGCGGTAATAAGAAAATTATTGGCTGTGTGGGTGAACTTCAGTTTGAGGTCATTCAATATCGTCTCTTACAAGAATATGGCGCCTCTGTTCAAATGAATCACTTGCCTTTTTATAAAGCTTGTTGGCTGACATCAAAAGATCCCAAGAAATTAGATGATTTTGTAAAATATAAACAGGCGAATATTGCAGAGGATAAAGATGGGCATATTGTTTACCTGGCTCAAAGTGAATGGTTTTTAAATACGGAGATTTCAAATAATCCAGACATCGAATTCCACTTTACCTCGGAAATACATAAATAATAGAATACAAATAAAGCTTACTCTTTTTTTCGCGTCTTTCTTTTTCTAGGTAAATCTCTTGATTCTTCAACCATGAAAGTAATTGGTTGGTTATAAATTGATTTTACTTTTTTGCCAAGTTGTTCCGCAGGAACCCAATTGCCTGATTCTTTAATGACTCTTATTGCTTCATCAGATAAACCAAAACCTGGGTTATTTACAGCCTCGATATCACATAGTGAGCCGTCTGTACAAACTTTAAATCGAACCAAAACTGTATATTTCCCAACAGGCGCGCCATTTTGAACGGGCACATATGCATTGAGATTATTGATTAAATAATCACGCCAGCCAGGAAGCCCTCCAGGAAAATTAGCTTCTTTTTCTACTTTTGAAAAAACTTTAGTTGCGGTGTCTGATACCACTATTTCCTGAGCATTCGCAAAAATGCCTATTGATAAGAATAAGGTAAATAGTCCAACTTTGATCATCATACTTTCATATTAAAATGTGAGCCCCTTATAATTATGTGGGTTTATTTTTTTTAGTTCGGCTTTAAGTGTTGCAGAAATTTTAAGATTAGCAATAAAATCATGCACAGCTTTTTTGTCTATAATTTGTCCTCTGGTAAGATCTTTCAATGCCTCGTAAGGAGCGGGATATTTTTCTCTTCTTAATATCGTTTGTATCGCTTCCGCCACTACCGCCCAATTGGCTTCTAAATCGGCTTTTAATTTCGGTTCGTTGAGTATCAATTTGCCTAATCCTTTTTCAATAGATTTGATAGCTATAATCGTATGCGCCATGGGAACGCCAATATTTCTTAAAACCGTACTGTCTGTTAAGTCTCTTTGCAGTCTGGAAATAGGGAGTTTTGCAGACAAATGCTCCAGATTCGCATTGGCAATGCCTAAATTTCCTTCGGCATTTTCAAAATCAATAGGGTTTACTTTATGTGGCATGGCGCTGCTGCCAACTTCGCCTTTCTTAGTTTTTTGTTTGAAATAATCAACACTTACATAACTCCAAATATCTCTTGATAAATCAATTAAAATGGTATTGATGCGTTTGATGGCGTCGAAATGAGCTGCCAATGTATCGTAATGTTCAATCTGTGTCGTGTATTGCTGTCTTTGCAAACCAAGTTTGTCTTCCAATAATTCATCAGCAAATTTCAACCAGTTATATTTAGGATAAGCTACATGGTGTGCATTG
>CANGEZ010000274.1 GCA_947452875.1 Chitinophagaceae bacterium | reverse complement strand
AGAATCATAAAATATATAGCTTGTATTTTAATGGGCATTCCTATTTGGTATTCGGTTGGTTTGTTGATTACCCTTTCGCCCGAATTGGCAAAAGCGCATCATATTGATGGATTGAAATTATCAACTTGTTTTATTTTATTTCAAATGGGCATTGCATCGGGAGATTTGTCCAGCGGCATTTTAAGTCAGTTGTTTAAAACCAGAAAGAAGATTTTGTTAGCTTATATGTTCTTTGGCGTATTGGTTACTTTTTTTCATTTTTATCATATTTATCATGGCTTTGGTTTGAATCTCACCTCTTATTTGATGGGATTGGGTTGTGGATATTTATCCGTTTTTGTAACGACAACATCCGAACATTTTGGCACCAATCTTCGTGTAACCGTAACCGCAACTGTAACCAATTTCATGAGAGGAGCGGTTACATTGATGATTCCCTTTCACATTTTCATAGAATCGAAATTTGGGTTGACCTTAACGGAAGGTTTGATAATTACAGGAACAATAGTTTGGGCATTGGCATTGTTATCAGCATTTGCTTTACCAGAAACCTATGGTAAATCGATGGATTTTACGGAGAGCTGATTTTTTCACTATTTTCGCCCTAATAAAATTTACTCCAATGAGCAACGTCATCGTATTAGGTGCAGGCATGGTAGGTTCGGCTATGGCATTTGATTTGGCTGCAAAGCACAATGTGACTGTTACCGATATGAATCAAGAGCGACTTGATTTTGTAAAAAATAAAAATGCTTCCATTCAAACCGTTTCATTAAATGTAACCGATCATGCGGCTTTACAAAAAGCACTGCAACCCTTTGATTTGGTCATCTGTGCTGTTCCTGGTTTTTTGGGATTTGAAACTTTACAACAAATAATTGAAGCCGGAAAGAATGTTGTGGACATTTCATTTTTTCCTGAAGATGCGTTGTCACTTAATGAACTCGCCAAACAAAAAGGCGTTACTGCCATTGTAGATTGTGGCGTAGCTCCCGGCATGGGCAATTTTATTTTAGGAAGATACAATGCGATTATGGAGCTTACCGACTTCGAATGCCTCGTGGGCGGTTTGCCAAAAATAAAAAAATGGCCTTTCTGTTACAAAGCACCTTTCTCTCCTATTGATGTGATTGAAGAATATACTCGTCCTGCACGTTATGTTGAAAACGGAAACATAGTAACTCACGAAGCCCTTACTGAACTTGAGTTTATAGATTTTGATAACGTAGGAACGCTAGAAGCTTTTAATACAGACGGTTTGAGGTCGATTTTATTTACCATGCCTCACATCAAAAACAGAAAAGAAAAAACATTGCGTTATCCCGGACATATTGAATACATCCGCATGCTTAAAGCCAGTGGTTTTTTTAGTACAGAGAAAATAAATATTTCAGGTGTTGAATGTTCGCCGCTTGAATTTACCAGCAAATTATTAATCAACGAATGGAAACTCGGCGCTACAGAACCTGAGTTAACCGTAATGAGAATTACATTAGTTGGTAAAAACAAAAATGGTGTCAACGAAAAAATAACTTACGATTTGTATGATGAATACCATCCTGAAACACAAATTTCTTCCATGGCCAGAACTACAGGATACACCGCCACTGCAGCCGCCAATATGGTTTTAGAAAATTTATTTACTGAGAAAGGCATCTTCCCTCCTGAACTGATTGGTCATGATGAAAAATGCTTTAGCTTTATCATGAACTATTTGAAAGAAAGAAACGTCATTTACAATAAAACAAGTCAACTTATCTGATGAAAAAAATCACCATCATCTTCTGTCTTTTTGCAATTATATCCCATAAAGGATTTTCTCAGATACAAGCTGTAACCGACAAAGGCGATCAGGTTTTCTTGTACGATGATGGAACCTGGAAATACGCGAATGATTCTTCTGAGGCCGAAGAAAAAGAAATCCCTGTGAGTAATGTTGCTTATGACAAAAACGAAAAATCAACTTTTGAAGTTAAAAGCACCAAAGTAAATGCAGGTGTATATATCAACACAAAAAACTGGTCTTACAAAAAAAATCCAATTGCCGATGCGCAGGAATATACTTTTCAATGTAGAGGGAAAGATATTTATGCCATGATGATTACCGAAAAAGTGGATATCCCAATTGAAAATTTGAAGAAGTTGGCCTTATCAAATGCCAAAGATGCAGCACCCGATACAAAAATCGTTACAGAAGAATACAGAATGGTGAATGGCAAAAAGATATTTTTCATGCAGATGAATGGCTCTATTGATGGCATTAAATTCACTTATCTAGGATATTATTATTCAAGCGAAGGCGGTACCATACAGTTCATTTCCTATACCACCCAGAACTTACTTGAAGAATATAAAAACGACATGTTTGAGTTGCTTAATGGATTTACGATTCATTAATTCACAGTGGATAGACCCTCATTATATTTTATTACGCTCCTTTGGATTGCCATTGCCATAATCGTTCACATTACCATGTTTTTTGTGACGGCTCCATTTGGAAGACACACCACAAATAAATGGGGAATCACTATCAATAATAAACTCGCATGGTTTGTAATGGAATTGCCTTCACTGGCGATTATGTCTTACTACTTATTTTCCTATAAAAATAATTTCGATTCATTTGTTTGGATTCTTTTTGCATTATGGATTATTCATTATGTGAACCGCACGATTATTTATCCCATCAGAATAAAGAGTACGCCAAAAAAAATGCCATTGATCATTGCATTGAGTGCTATTTTTTTCAATCTAATCAACGCAGGATTAAATGGGTATTATTTATCCAATCAAACTGTTCCTGAGGAATACGATTTGAATTGGATTTTCAGTACACATTTTATTGCTGGGATATTGTTGTTTGCAATGGGCATGTTCATCAATATCAAATCCGATAACATCTTAATTGCTTTAAGAAAACCCGGTGAAACAGGATATAAAATCCCAAATGGCTTTTTGTTTAAATACATTTCATCTCCTAATCTTTTTGGCGAAATCATCGAGTGGAGCGGCTTTGCGCTGATGGCAGGAAATCTTCCGGCTTTCAGTTTTATGATTTGGACCTGCGCCAATCTGATTCCACGTGCTAAAAACCATTACGACTGGAATATTAAAAACATTCCGAATTATCCTAAAGAAAGAAAAATAGTTTTTCCATTTCTTTATTAATCATACGTTTCTATTTTATCTTTAGACGTTGCTAGTATTTTATCAAATACCGATACTACTATAGAAATTAAAAAGTAAAAAATCAAAATTAAAAAAGTAAAGTCCTCGTTTTTTACTTTTAACCCCGAGATTTCGGGGCAGGCTTTTTGAATTTTAAATTAAACACAACATGAAAAAAATATCTCTCCATTCACTTCTGTTTTTTTCAATATTGATTTTTTTATTTTTTATGCCAAAAACTAATTTAAAGGCACAGCAATTGGAAAACGAAATCCTCGCCATTAAAGAAAAATATGAACTCACCGGTAGT
>CANGEZ010000273.1 GCA_947452875.1 Chitinophagaceae bacterium | reverse complement strand
TACTGAAGACACGGTCTGTTAATTTGGTGATTTGGTAATTCGATTTGATAATTTGGTAATGTTGCCCCTTTTATTAAAGATTAATTTATTCATTTACTAATTGCCTCATCGTCTCATTTTCTCATTTTCTCATTTTCAAATTTTCAAATTGACTAATTATCAAATTGTCTTTGCAGTAATACAGCTGCATAAGCCACCAAGCCTTCCTCTCTTCCAACAAATCCCATCTTTTCTGTAGTGGTTGCTTTGATAGAAACATCATCAATGGAAATGGATAAAATCCCTGCAATGGCTGTTCGCATGGCTTCAACATGTGGCGCAATCTTAGGTGCTTCCAAACAAAGCGTGCTGTCGATATTTACAACCTTGTATCCTTTTGCTGTAATCAAATCATAACTGCGTTGCAACAGAATTTTACTGTCAATGTTTTTGAATTCACCGCTGGTATCAGGGAAATGTTTTCCGATATCTCCCAATGCCAAAGCACCAAGCATCGCATCGCAAATGGCATGTAACAATACATCAGCATCGCTGTGCCCTAATGATCCTTTATGATGTGGAATTTTTACACCACCAATCCAAAGGTCTCTGCCTGCTACTAATTGATGAAAATCTACGCCGGAGCCGATTCGGTATGACATGATAATATAGGTTCAAAAGGTTTAAAAAGTTCAAAAGGTTTAAGAGGTTATTCTAATTAGTTAGCTAATGATTAAATCGATGAGCCAACCTTTTGAACGCATTGAACCTTTGAAACCTTTTTAACATTTGAGTTTTGCAAAAATAAAAAAGCGCTTCCGGTTAGAGAAACGCTTTTTATAAAAGTTGTCGAAAATTATTTTTCCATGTTATACACTAAGCTGAAACGCAAAGTGTTTGACAAAGGATTACGATTAACTCCAGAACCTGTTGGTAACAAGTAAGAGAAGTTTAATCCCATCATGTTATACTTTAAGCCTGCGCCCAAAGTGAAATAACGACGATCTCCTTTGATTTTATTTTCGTAGAAATAACCTGCTCTGAAAGCAAATTGATCTTTGTACCAATATTCAGAACCTACTGCGATAGTAGCTTCTTTCAATTCGTCTTTTCCAGCATCACCGAAAGAACTGAACCAGCTAGATACAACACCTTTTGAACGATATTCTACTAAAGAAGCAGAATCAGTTGCACTTGGAGGAGTTGGAACCATCAATTTGTTGATGTCTAAAGCAAAAGTGATTTTGTTATCAGCATCAAACTTTTTGTTGTATGCCATACCCAAACCTAAGTTAGCAGGGATATAATCTTTCTGAGAAGCATCACTTGTGTAAGAAATTTTAGAACCTAAGTTAGATAAAGTAGCTCCATAATCGAAACCATTTCCTTCTGCGTTAGTTCCTTTGTAATACCAGTGAATGTCACCAGCGATTGCAGTACCTTTTTTATAAGTAACACCGTTTACGCTACCACCAGCCAAATCAGAACTGATATAACGAAGCGCTACACCCAATCCCATTTTGCTAGATAATTTTCTTGAGTATCCCGCATCGAAAGCAAACTCACGAGGACGGAAAGATTGTAATTGGTTGCCACTGAAATCAGTAAATTGGATATTACCCAAACTGAAATATCTTAATGAAGCAGAAATAGCTTGTGTTTCATCTAATTGATAATAACCAGCTAAAGAAGCTAAATAAACGTCGTTTAATTTCAAATCACTCAACCATGGAGTATAGGAAGCAGTGATGCTCATTTTATCTTTTGCGAAAGGAGTTTTTGCTAAATTCCAGAAGCCTGAACTTGCATCAGCTGTAGTAGCGATACCTACATCACCCATACCGCCTGCGCGAGCATCAGGAGAAATTCTTAAAAATGGAACGGCAGAAGTTACCACATTGATTGGGTCTGATTGTGCCTTTGTAACAGTTGTTGATCCTGCTAATAACATAACTAGAGCAGCTAGTCTCAAAGTTGTTTGTTTCATGCGATTTTTTTGTCTTGGTTAGGTAGAAATTCCTCTATAGTTGTGTGTTTGTTAATTGAAAATGAGTTGTAAAAATAAATGTTTTATCGAAATCACCAATTTTTTTTTTGAAATCTATTTAAAAATGAAAAAATATTTTTTAAAGTTACGAGCACAAAACGAAGAAATTGGTTTGATTATTGCACTCAACAAAAATTAGAAGTTGTGTTGTGATTGACATTTTTATTTAATAATCCGTTGCTTGAATCTTAAAAGTTTTCAAAAATTTGCTAACAAATTCTGAAAAGTGTTTTGGAATCAATTAAAGTTGATATATTCGCACCCGTTGTAACCCAAACAATACAATAAAAAAGAAAACCCTTCGTTAACCAATTTGCAAAACGAATGCACATGCAAAAAACTTTGTCATTTAAATCCCTTGTAATCTTAGGATTGTCAGCTCTATCCTTGAGCTCTTGCGGTATTTTCAGTAAGAAAAAGGAAAAATCAAGCGTAACCGGATGGAGTTACGATGATAAGAACATGGGGAATTTCCATGTATCTAAAGTAAAGTACCCAAATGCTGGTCCAGGTCTTGTATTTGTACAAGGTGGATCTTTTGTTATGGGCGCTAAAGAAGAAGATGTAATGGGCGATTGGAATAACATGCCTCGCAGGGTTACTGTTCCTTCTTTCTTTATTGATGAAACTGAAGTAGCAAATGTTCACTACAGAGAATATCTGTATTGGATTGAAAATACTTTTAGCGGCGATACTACGGTGATGGCAAAATGCCTACCTGATACACTGTGCTGGAGAGAAGAGTTAGCCTACAATGAACCATACGTGGAATATTATTTCCGCTATCCTTCTTACAATTACTACCCTGTTGTAGGTGTAAACTGGCAACAAGCTCATGATTTCTGTATTTGGAGAACAGATCGTGTAAATGAATTTAACCTCATGAAAAAAGGTTACTTGAAAAAAGATGCAGCTAAGAAAGAAATGAAAGGCGCTGGCGCTGATGGTTCTTTCAACACTGAAGCTTATTTGTTGAATCCTGATATGATTCAAGGTAGATCTAAGCCTAAAAAATCTGAATTAAAAGATATTAATAACAAACCAAGAGCTACTGTAAAAATGGAAGATGGAATCCTAAATATGGGCTACCGTTTACCAACGGAAGCTGAGTGGGAATATGCAGCTTATGCTTTAATTGCTCAAAACCCTTCTCCTCGTAAAAGTGAAACCAAAAGTGGAGAGGAATTGCGTTCTAACCAACAAATTTATTCTTGGAGCAAAAACGTAAATGGTTTGAGGGATAATCGTCATGGTACATGGCAAGGTAAATTCATGGCCAACTTCAAACGTCAAAGTGGTGACAATATGGGGGTTTCAGGTGGTTTGAATGACCGCGCTGCAATACCTGGTCCTATCAAAGCTTTCTATCCTAATGCATTTGGTTTATACAATATGAGTGGAAACGTAAGTGAGTGGGTGGGTGACGTTTACAGACCAATGACACCTTCTGATGGACAAGATTTC
>CANGEZ010000272.1 GCA_947452875.1 Chitinophagaceae bacterium | reverse complement strand
CAGCTCTGGATTGGGTTATTCGATTTTAGATTGGGTAAAAGAGTGCTTCTCTATAATTGGAAAAGATTATCACGATTTCGTAATCGAAAGAAATGACTTCAAAGCCGAATACAGACAATTGGTTTCTGACTCGTCATTGATCACTTCAATGGGATTTGCTCCTAAAGTGAATTTTGCGGCATTGGCTAAAATGATGGTAGATGGCTATTCTGCTATCTAATAAACCTTCAGTTTACTTTCTAGTTGACTGATATTTCAATTCTTCCTCCATCATCTCAGTAACCATCATTTGCAAATCGTATTTAGGTTTCCATCCCAGTTTTGTATTTGCTTTGGTCGCATCACCGATTAATAAATCTACCTCAGCCGGACGGAAATATCTTGGATGAATACCAACTACCTGTTTTCCGATTGGCAACTGGAATGCAGGATTACTGCAGCTTTCTACAAATCCTTTTTCTTCAACACCTTCTCCTTCAAATTTCAATTTGATACCTACATGGTCAAATGCCATGATGATAAAATCTCTAACAGAAGTAGTAACATTGGTAGCCAACACATAATCTTCAGGTTCGTCTTGTTGCAACATCAACCACATACCCTCAACATAGTCTTTAGCATGTCCCCAATCTCTTTTGGCATCAAGATTACCTAACATTAATGTGTCTTCAAGTCCTAAAGCTATTCTTGTAACGCCGATGGTGATTTTTCTGGTAACAAAGCTTTCGCCACGTAATGGACTTTCGTGATTAAATAAAATGCCATTTACAGCGAATAAGTCGTAAGCTTCTCTATAGTTAACTGTAATCCAATAACCATATAATTTAGCAACACCGTATGGTGAACGAGGATAGAATGGTGTTGTTTCTTTTTGAGGGATTTCCTGAACCTTACCATACAATTCAGAAGTAGAGGCTTGGTAGAATTTAGTTTTCTTCTCCAATCCTAAAATTCGAATGGCTTCAAGTATTCTTAAAACGCCCATGGCATCTGAGTTAGCAGTATATTCAGGAGTTTCAAAACTTACGGCAACATGACTTTGCGCGGCTAAATTGTAAATTTCATCAGGTTGTGTTTGCTGAACGATTCTTATCAAATTACTTGAATCCGTTAAGTCGCCATAATGCAAATGAAAACGATCGGCTATCGATTTATCAAAAAACAAATGGTCAATACGATCTGTATTCATCAACGAACTTCTGCGTTTGATGCCATGAACATTATATCCTTTTTTAAGAAGAAATTCTGCTAGATAGGCTCCGTCTTGACCTGTAATACCTGTTATTAATGCTGTCTTCATTATTATTATAAGTTTTACCCTTAGTTATAGAATTTTATTATTTTCTTTTTTAAAAGTGAGCAAAAATAACATTAAAACTTTAAGTTTGAGTGTTTTAAGCTAAGAATGATTTAGGAAATAGCAGGAAAAATGGATTTTTAAGACAAAATCAAAAAAGTGAAACTTTCTGTCGTTATTGTTAATTATAAAACTGCGGGATTGGTGGTTGATTGCCTCCGTTCTATTTATCAATTCGATGCATCTCAAATTGAAATTATTGTAGTAGATAATTTTTCACTGGATAATCTTGAGCGTATTTTAAAAGCAGATTTCCCAGATGTAAAATTCGTTCAGATGGGTTACAACTCCGGTTTTGCCAGAGCCAATAACGCAGGAATTAGAATCGCAGAAGGGGATGCTGTTTTGTTGCTTAATTCGGATACGATTAATTTGGATAATGCTATTGCCAATTGCTATTCAGAATTCATGAAAAGTGATTATGCAGCTTGTGGCGTACAGCTGTTAAATGAAGATAGATCCCCACAGATTTCAGGAAATAATTTAATGAAAGGCGGACTTAATTTTCTTTTACCACTTCCTTATTTAGGTGTTATGTTGAAGAATGTAGCTGGTTTGATGAAAGTGAAACGACCAAGCATTGCTGAAACATCTTCTACAATAGAAGTGGATTGGGTGAATGGGGCTTATTTAATGGTAAAGAAATCCGCAATTGAAAAAGCGGGTTTAATGGATGAGGATTTTTTCCTTTATTCAGAAGAAACTGAATGGTGCAGTCGTATCAAAAAGCAAGGAAGGATTTGCATTTTTGGGAAATACAATGTAGTTCATCTGCAAGGCGAATCTTCGAAATCTGCTTTTGAATCAACAGGCAAAGGCTATTTTAATTTGTTTGATAGGAAAGGACTTCAAATGATGGTCAGTTCTTTTTTGAGAACCAGAAAAGAACTTGGATTAGGATGGTATTTTATCCATTTGTGTTTTTACTTACTTACAATTCCTGTTTTTGCAGTTGGGTTATTCTTTTCTAGCATTTTTTTCAAAAACAAAACAGCATACAATTATGCTCAATTAAAAGGATTTGTAGCTAACGTAGCAACGCTGTTGTCTTTAAGTGGAAAGATGATCAAGAATAAGCCTTATTTCTATAAGATGTTATAATCTGATTATTGCTTTATTGCATTTGCTGCTTTCTCAGCAATTTTATCCCAGAAAAAATGATTGAAGAATGCCTCTCCAATATTTCCTTTTGATGGATGAGTATGAATAACCGCAGTTGCGAATGCTTCCCAATTTTTATGATCTACAATTTTTAATTTATTGCCTGTAATATTTTCTGGGACACCGATGGCGCCTTCTACAGTGCTGATGCAGCAAAGGTTGTAGCCCAATGCTTCTACCAGTTTTGTTTTGATGCCACCACCATCGATTACAGGATTGATGAAAATATCGGCGCCTTTGAAATACATAGTAATGTCATCTACGAAGCCGGCGTAAATGATATTGTTGACTTTCTCATCTTTCAACTCATTCAGCTCATTAGGAAGATTTTTGCCACAGATGATTATCGTATATTCAAATCCGTGAGTAGACTTCAGTATTGGATTTATTTTATAAAGAATGATTTTCAATGCATCGAGATTTGGCTGATAATCCAATGTTCCATTGAATAATAAAATCTTGTTTTGCTCAGGCAATTGATATGTATTGATTAATTTTTGTCTAGCTATTTGTTTTTCTTCCGAAGTAGGAGGTGCGCTGAAATCAAAACCATATGTTATAGTGTGACATTTTTCTTGCTTCAGTTTGAATTTACTGATGGCGAATTTCTTGTCTTCGTCAGTAATGAAAAAATTGATATCGGCTCGACGGTGCGTAAATCTTTCATAATGCCAAAGCAATCCCCACCACCATTTACCAGTTGATTTGAATCGCAAGGCTTCGATATTATGTGAATGAACAACAAGCTTTACTTTCAAAAACCATTTCGCTAAAATGCCCAACCAGCCTAAATAAGGATGCTCAATGATGAGATGTGTTGATTGTCTTTCTGCAATGATTTTCTTAAGTTTAAAAAATACAAAAGGATTAAAATACCTGGTCTTAGAATTGCTCAGTATCGGTAGAAATTCTGCTTTCAAATTTTCAGGAGTTGCATTTCCTTTAACTGAAATCAGACTAACAGGCAATTGTT
>CANGEZ010000271.1 GCA_947452875.1 Chitinophagaceae bacterium | reverse complement strand
TCAATAAGATTACTAGTAAATGCAGTTGATTTGTTTTCTGACAATGTCATTGCATTAGCTGGATTCAGACTTAATGCTAGATGGTTTCTATGTCGAACACTCAATGCATAATTGCCTTGTGGAATGTAATTAAAGGTAACCGGACTTTTTCCATCCGTATCAACAATATCGCCATCTTTTTGAATTAACGCAGATCTTGTGGCAAGAATCGAATTCCCAATTGTATTTTGATTTCTTAATTCAAGGAAAACCCAGTCTACAATATTGTTGCTATCATTTAATTGGTCAGTTAAAACTTCATTATTTATGCTTTCTGAAATCGGATGATGGATGTGCTGAAAATTACTGGCATAAGTTGGAGTGGAATAGGGGTCAATAATAGGAAGGTATTGAATAGGTGTTCTTAATTTATCGTCCATTAATCCTGTTAAGTTATTGTACGCACCTTGTAAATACGCTTTGCTACCAAGATACACAAATGCGTTCATCCCTGAAATGATTCCTTGTGAGTTACTAACAGGAACTGATATACGATGGAGATTTATATTTGAGCTGCTATTTGCTGAACTCCATTCGTTTCCATTAAAATAATATCCATTTAAATTAGTTGCATTTCCAACCACATCGATATTGTTATTGAATTGTGCAGCTGCCTGTAAATTCCCATTGATGCCTGATTGATCAATCGACCAATAATTTTTAAGATAATCTATAATGTGCAAGGGCTTATCTGAATAACTTGAATCAACTGATTTTAGAGATACACTAGCATTGGAATATGGTCCAGTAGTATTTAAAAACACCGGTCTATAATTGTTATTTCCAATGGGGATTTCAAAGTCAGTCAAATTGCTATTGATGAATTTGATGGCTTTACCGGCACCATTTGTTGCTATGTATTTGAATTCATCTCCTCCGGTTATGTTTGCTGTTTCAGAAAAAATAAGATCATGGTTGTCGATGTTTATTTTCCCATTTGTGAATTGCAAATTGGCGTCAATCTTAATGTTTGATAATAGATTCACGCCACTGCTGTTATTAATTTCTAAACTTGAAATAGCATTTCCAGATAAATCAATATCCTGAATTGTATTGCCTATTAATACTAATTTACCATCCCCTGAAATGTTTTGATTGGATTTCAAATCGCCTGCAATACTTATACTAGTGCCGTTTGCAATGCGAATAGGAACAGATTGGACATTTACCTGTGCTTGTAAAGCAAGGGAAGTTAAAAGGAAAAACAAACAGCAAATTATTCTGCCAATCATTAGTTTTTGGGTTAGTGATTTACATATTAAAGTTAAATTAATTCTCTTGTTTAAATTGATTTTTTACATCTTATTTCAATTAATGTATTCGGTGATTCTTATCATGGATTAATCAGCTTTTGATAATTACTTTCAATGAAATGAAACACTATGAAAATCAAATCAGGAATGGTATTTAATATCAGCAAATTGAATCATTTAAAATGGGTAGTTGTGTTTAGGGTTATATTGGGACTTTCGCTTTTTTTAAAAGGAATTCAGTTCATTCAAGATAAATCTGAAATCAGAAAAGTTTTCACTGAGTCACTTATGTTGCGCGAATACTTCTGGCTTCAAACTGTTATTCCTTGGCTTAATATTTTGTGTGGATTTTTTATAGTCATTGGATTGTATACTAGGCTGATGGCTATTATCCAGATTCCTATATTGATAGGAGCAATCGTTTTTGTGAATTCAAAGCATGGCGCATTTGAAGGGGAATCAAACCTTGCATTAAGCATTGTGATACTAGTCTTGCTGATTTTCTTTCTATTTGTAGGTGGTGGTAATTTTGCGTGGGATCAAATACTTCGTAAAGAAGACAAAGCAAATCATGCTAATGAATAATTTAAAGAATGTTCAGTATCTCTGTGATTTTTTCAAACTGTTTGAAATTTTTGTGTTCAATGTGGAAGTCTATTTTTTCATGTGCCCAAGTAGTATGAAAGGGAATATGTATCGCATGGCCACCCAATTCCAAAACAGGCAAAATATCAGACTTCAGAGAATTGCCTACCATCAAAAATTCTTCTGCTTTTATGTCGAGGTGTTTTAGCAATTTCAAGTATTCTGTATCTTTTTTCTCGCTCATTACTTCAATGTGATGGAAATAGTTTTCTAATCCCGAACGTTTTAATTTTCCTTCTTGATCTAGTAAGTCACCTTTTGTAGCCACAACCAATCTGTATTTGCTTTTCAATGCTTGCAATACTGTTTCTATTCCTTCAAATACTTCAACCGGTTTATTAAGAAGTTCTTTACCAAATGCTAATGTTTTTTCAATAACGGCAATAGGTAAAGTATTGCCCGATATAGCCAGAGCTGTTTCTATCATGCTTAACGTATAACCTTTCACTCCATAACCATAAAGTGGCAGGTTTTTTATTTCGGTTTTAAACAATTCCTGTGAAATTGAATGATGTGTTGCATAGTCTTCCAATAAGCCACAAAACTTTTTTTCAATTTGTTCGAAATAGGGTTCGTTAAGCCAAAGTGTATCATCTGCATCAAAAGCAACTACTTTAACGCCTTGTAATAAGTTTTCTTCCATCATAATAATTGGGGTAAGATAATGTAATAACTAACTTAATTTTTAATTAGTATAAATTAATGGATATAAAAAAACTCTCCACTAATTATGGAGAGTTTTTTTTATGATTTTATAATATTAAGGCTTAACGACTACTTTTCCAGCACCAAGCTGGTTGCCATTATCATCTCTTAATACAGCAAAATAAACGCCTGAAGAAGCATTTTTAAGATCTACATTAAGAAGATTATATCCTTGAATCATGTTGTATGATTTTTCGAATACTCTTGCACCTTTGCTATCAAATATGGTAAGTATATTTTTGTTCGACAATATACTGTTGTTGTTCAACTGTATGTGATAGAAAGAGACTATAAAGTTTCCGTTGTTTGGATTTGGATAGATGAACATTGTTGATGTTGCAGAATCTCTTACAACTATTTCATTTGAAGTTCTGTTGCAATATCCGCTTGCATCTGCAGCTTCAACTGTATACGAACCAATATGAAGTACATCTACAACAAGAGTATTTGATGTATTCGGAATGATTACGCCATCTTTTCTCCAGATGTATACGAAACCAGTACTTGGTGTAACAGTCGCTTGTAATGTTACGGTTCTGCCAGGTAATAAAGCTACGTTAGCAGGAGTTGCTGCTAATGTTACAACCGGAAGAGGATTTGCTGTCACGCTAACTGTTGACGTGCTTGCACAACCATTAGTTAATGTACCGGTTACAATATAAGTATTTACCAATGAAACACCCGGATTTGCAGCACTTACTGTAGGTGTTACTGTTATAGATGCGCCGGTAGCATTTCCTGGAGTCCAGCTATAAGTATCAGCGCCTGTTGCAGTTAAAGTTACTGGTGTTCCTGAGCAAATAGATGTAGTACTTGCACTTGAATTAACTGTAGGAGTAGCATTTACAGTTAAGGT
>CANGEZ010000270.1 GCA_947452875.1 Chitinophagaceae bacterium | reverse complement strand
TCGGTTATCTCTCCCATATTCATACTTCTGAAACCATATTTATCTTTTAAAACTTTGAAATGATTAATGATTGTATTCAGTTCTGCAAGACATTCTTCTGGTTGAAAACCAAAATTATGAGGATGCCACCATAGGTGATAATACGCCCCTTTTTTTGCAGCGTTTGTCATTTCATTTAAAATTCTCCTCATTTTCAATTTATTTTCTATTGCATGTTTTGGGCGCCAAGCACGGTATAACCTTGTGGCAGGAAGATGCAAGGGCAATTGATCGGTTCTTATATCTCTTAGGTATTGCGTTTTGATGGGTTGAATTTTCAGATAAGCATCTCCAGCTCTGAAAAATCTTTTCAGCATACTTCCTGCACTTTCTGAATAAGCCCAGTACCAAATATCAGGACTGGTTCTTACCGATGTAATACCAAATTCATTACACACAGAGAGATAATCTTCGTTAAATTGATTTCTGGGAAACACCAAAGAACGAATCGTAATGCCTTTTTCAGTTGCCAACTTACAAGCTGTTTTTATATCTTCCCTGAATTGTTCTTTTGTTTGTCCGGGTTCTAAACAAAAATAATGAGCATACGTATGGGTTCCTATTTCTTGAAAAGGAGTTTTCTTTATTAATTCTATCAGTTCGGGAGCGAAATGCTGCTTGTCTTTGTCTTCTTTAAAACCAATTTCTTTCACCCATTCATAAGCCGAAGCGTTTCTATTACTGAAAGTAGGAATTTCCGAAGGCATATTATTTTCCCATTCAGTTTTATCATTACAAAATAACATTCCTACAGCAGCCCAAGTAACATGAATGCCTCCTTTTTCAAATTGAGAGAGCATTTGAGGAATCGCAAATCTAGTGTTGGAAAAATATTTTATTTTGGAATCGTCTATAATTCTCATGTTTTCAAAGCATCCCCAGTGAAGTTCAAAATCAAGTGAAACTGCAAATACGCCGGGCTCTTTCATAATAATTTTAATTTTAGATTATTGTCACATGTTTTACCCTTAATAATCATCTCCATTTTTAGGTGGCTGCATCTGATATGCATTTTATGATTTACAATTTTAAACAGGATTGATTTGTTGTTTTCTTTTATAAGCATATTGCTGATAAATTAACGCCTTGCAGTAAATAATAAAAAAGAATGGCATAAACTGAGCTTTCTGTCGCATGGCAATTCCTAAGTTCCCGGTAACCTGTGCTAAGATGAAAGAACCTAAAATGAAAATAAAGACGGAAATCCTAAACCATCCATTCCAATCTGACCAATTTTGTATGGCAGATTTTATGACCACTGCAAAAAAGAAAAGATAGATTAGATTTTCAATAGAAACAATTAGCCCCATTATTCCCGTGGCATCAATAAATAATGGTCTAAACCAAAAAGTAAACATTTTCATTGCCAAATTGTAATTCGAAATGTCAATACCAGTTTTGGATTTACTTAATTCTTCTGCTCTATGACTTATGGTATTAGAAGAAAGTATATCTAAGCTGTCTGTGTTAGTGAATTTCATTACATCTTGTGATAGGTATACAAACAAGATAACGGCAATTGAAAAAATCAACCATTTGATATATGGCTTAATACCAGAACGGGTAATAAAAATCCCAATCATCACACTAGTAACCAATGTTAAAAAAATATGTGGTCTTATCATTAAGGTTAACAGTGAGCCAGATACAATTAAAAAAGCTCTGCTGCGTCGATTGAAACGACTTAATCCAAAAATAAATAAACCCAATCCGAGTAATATCACCGATCCTTTACCCAATGAAGAAGACCAGAAATGTAAGTTGGGCAATAAGAAAACTAATTCTGTAGGAGTCAGGTTATACCAAACTGGTTTTAGTTTTACATTTTCATTCAGTGCGAGATAAAATAAAACAATAGCAATGTATCCGAAATAAGAAAACAATATCATCACCGATATGTATGACAATGATAATAACTTTACAAAAGGCCAAGCCAGAAAATCAATAAATGAAGTACCATAAACAAGCATCTCCAACCAATTTTCAGCATGCGAAGCACGATCATAATAACTAAAAGAATCACTTCTTGTGGCAAATGCAAATAGAATATAAGTAACAGTCAAAATAAAATGCACTGCAAATAAAATCCATAAATAGGATTCCGTTTTGATGTCATACTTATTGTTCAATGCTTTTACCAAATAAGTATTCAACAATAAAATAAGTGCTATAATGATAAAAATATCCATAATTAAAATAGTTCCATCGAGCCTATTGAAGGCCTCCATTGATAAAATTGATCAAAGGTATTAAGTTTATCCATTGCAAGTGGCCTCAATGTTGTAGTAGGTCCTTTTTTCACAGGACCAAAAAGACCTGGAACATTCTTTTTTCCTCCCGCAAACAAAGGGGATGGTGCACATGAAACCATTGCAGGTCTTATGTTTCGAATTAACTTTTTCAAAGCTTTTATAGCCATTTCAACCATTTTATCATCTTCAGTCCAAATTTCACAAATTCTCAATTCTATAAACCGGTTTATTTTTTTCAACCTGAAAATGATTCCAAATTTTCCTTCTTCAACTACTGCGCCATATTTTACAATTGGGCAATCATGATAACGCCATTGAAGAAATGGTTTGTTTATAGGTGTATGAAACAAAACAGCATCCGTATTCACCTTCCATGATTGAGCTAACGTTTCAAAAACTGTTGCCGTATTGTATTGTTCGTAGATTTTTTCAGCAAATTGTTCTTTATAAAATCTAGGAATCAAACTTCCAGGTCCAATTAGTAAAGGCATTTTTCCAATACTGAACCAGCCCATTTTAAGATATCCTTGTATGCTGATGGTATTGGGTGTATTAAAAACGAATCCCGCATTTTCTGATTTGCATTCATCTACTGCTTGAAGGGTTAGTTTTTTGAATATGCCCTTTCCTTGAAAAGCAGGATCTGTGGCGGTATCTACTGCCCTTACTGCAGTTATTGTTGTTGATTGGTTTTCCCATTGCCATTTCATGAAAGCCCTGAGGCCTACTATTTTTCCATCTTCTTTTGCTAATAAAATCTTAGAATGGCCAAATGGATTTTTGAGGTGCTTCCAAATAAAGTAGGATTCTGATTTTGGAATCAACCCTTCACCCAAGCTTCCTTTCATTAATTCAATAATTGCAGAAAGATCATCACTATGATAGGGTACCATCTCCATGTTATTATTTTTTTTGTTGGAACATATCCAGATAAATTTTTTCTATTTGATCTACCATTACATTGATACTAAAAGATTCAATGACTCGCATTCTTGCTTTAGTACCAAATTCTTTTAAAAGTTGGGGCTGGGTAATAAGCTTGCCTAGTGGCTCTTTCAAATCCAACCATTCATTTACAGGCTTCATGAAACCGTCCTTTCCATCTCTTACCAATTCTTTGATACCACCGGCATCTGTTGTTACAATAGCACATTCCATGCTCATGGCTTCCAATAAAGCAATGGGAAGTCCTTCAAAAGATGAAGTCATCATAAAAATATCCAT
>CANGEZ010000269.1 GCA_947452875.1 Chitinophagaceae bacterium | reverse complement strand
TGTGAATATGTGGCTTCTAAAAATGCAACGGGCAATGCCATTGGCGGTTTGAGTGTAGGAGAGCCAACGGAAAAAATGTACGAAATATGTGCGTTATGTTGTGACCATTTACCCGAAGAAAAACCACGTTATTTAATGGGTGTAGGTACGCCATGGAATATTTTGGAGTGCATTGAAATGGGCATCGATATGTTTGATTGTGTGATGCCTACCAGAAACGGCCGCAATGCCATGTTGTTTACAGCTAATGGCATCATCAATATTGACAATAAAAAATGGGAGCGGGATTTTTCGCCAATAGATGAAACCATCGATTGCGCCATGAGTGCTTATTATTCTAAAGCATATCTTAAACATTTATTGAAAGCCAAAGAATTCTTAGGATTGACAATTGCTAGTGTGCACAATTTGGCATTTTATTTATGGTTAGTACGTGAAGCAAGAAATCATATCATCGCCGGAGATTTTGCATCATGGAAAAAAACAATGGTTGAAAAAATGCAACAAAAATTATAATTTTTGAATTATCAGGTCTTTTTTAATTTTACTTATTATTAACATAAATCTCTCGAAATGAAAAAAATACTGTTCTTGCTTTTTATGTCTGTTTCGTTTTTAGGTTTTTCTCAAACAAAAATTATTGTAAAAAACGAAGACGGCCTGTTGTTAATTCCTTGCAAAGCCAATGGATTGCAGGCTTGTTTCATTTTTAGCGAAGAAGAATCTGAGAATTTAGTTTCTCAAAAGCAAGCCATGTATATGTTTCGCAATGATTTTTTTCACAAACCAGATATTGATGGGGTGCCAAAATATGATTCTACTGATGAAGAAAATCTTTCTGAAGGAGTAGTACTTACTATTAAAGATTTTCAGTTTGCAGGTTTGAAAATCAGTAACGTGAAATGCACAATTGTAAAAGATATGGATGCGCCTTTTCTGATTGGCAAATCAACTGTTGCAACTTTGGGCGAAACTAAATTCGATAATGTTTCTAATACATTAACAGTAGCCAGTGGAACTATGAATTTTGATTTTTCGAAAATCGGTATGACATTTGAAATGCCCAAGGAAACGCCCTTGCCTAAAGATGCACCTATTAATGTGACCGTTACTGATTTCAAGGGCCGTGTGCTTCCCAATGAAATAATGGTTTTCAAAAGTCGAAAAAAGAAAATAGAGTATCAAAATCAAACAAATGATTTGGGTCAATTTTCTACACGTCTTCCTGCGGGAGATGTTTACCAAATCTATATTCTTGGATTTAGTGATTCTACAACTATCGATTCACTTGTTATTCCTGCATTAGAAGGAAGGAAATATTATAAAAATCCATTTGTAGTGGCTTATAAATTCTTGCCTGCTAAAAGTTTCGTTTTAGACAATTGTAATTTCGACAATGGTAAGGCTACACTTCAAGAAAATTCTTTCAAAGTACTGGATGAGTTGGTGGCTTATCTTGTAAGAAAGGATGATGAGAAAATAGAGATTGGTGGGCATACCGATAATGTAGGAAGTGCGCCAAGCAACCTTAAATTATCTGAAGATAGAGCCAAAGCCGTAAGAGATTATCTAATCAGTAAAGGCATCGATGGAGCAAGGCTAACAAGCAAAGGTTACGGCATGACCAAGCCAATATCAGATAATAAAACACCGGCAGGAAGGGCTGAGAACAGAAGAACAGAAGTGACGATTATGGAATAGAGAAAAACTTTAAGCAACAAAAAAGCGCGGATACTTTCCGCGCTTTTTTGTTGCTTAAAATATTTTTTACTGAATACTGGAACTCATTAAAATATTAGTAGTGTTGTTGTTGATAACATCCGAAGTACTGCCTAGCGCTGTTGCTGTAACATGAAGTGCAAAATCTCTTTTTATCAATCCGTATTTTGGAGCATAACAAGCAGTAATATTTTGAGAAAGTACAGTTGCAGAAACGAAAGGGTTGCTTGTGGCAAGGTCAGTGATTTCCGTCTTAACTCTGATAACATTGGAATATGATTTATTATTTACAGTTTCAGTGGCACCTGTTGCCAAAATTGTGTTTTTGATATTAGCAGTTAATGTCACTCCTGAATTTGTAACAGAAAGTGGCTGAGACCAAGTTGTTCCAACAGCCGCAACATCATTTAGATATTTCAAATCAATAGGAGGTAATTGAGGAGACAATTGTGTGTATTCGTAATAGTCATTACCGGTATGATTATAATAAGCTTCAGTAGTGCCGGTTGCATCAACTGAATTAAAAATGCGATAAGTTTTTGAACTGATAGTCGTATCGGTAGCAGTTGCTGTTAATACATAAGGAGTAACAGTAGAGGTTGTGTTATCTGTTGTTTGATAATTCCAGGTGGTGCCTGCTGTTAATGTAATAAAGTCAATAGATGCAACAGGTGCTGGCGCTGGTGTTGATTTCTTACATGAAGTGGCCAAAAGAAGTAAACATGCAGACGCAAAAAATAGTTTTTTCATTTTTGTTTAATTTAAGGCTGTAATATTATTGAAATTTATTGACATCATTTTGAATTTGTTGTATTGTGACAATAAAAAATGCTGCCTCATTTATTGAAGCAGCATTATTTAAGTAGGTCGAATTATTGAATATTTGAACTCAATAAATTAGTGGTGGTATTTTGGTCGATAATATTTTGAACAGTTCCTAATGCATTAATATCGACTTTCAACTGAAAATCTCTTTTTACCATACCATATTTTTGTGCAAAATAAGCTACGATATTTTGAGTTATGGGCTCGATTGTTAAAGGAACAGGTAATGAACTGCTGATGGATGGGTTGGTAATTTCTGTTCTTACTTTTATAACATTATTGTAAGCTTTTCCGGCGACAGTAACTGAGCCGCCTTTTTCTTCAATACTATATTTGAGTGTTGCATTGAAATTTAACGTTACCCCGCCTTGGGTTTGAGAAACAGCCAAAGGTTGGGTCCACGTAGTGCCCGTTCCAATATTATCAACCAAATATTTTAGCTCTAATGGAGGCAATTGGGCCGATAAGCTTGTGTATTGATAATAATCACTTCCTGAAACATTATAATATTCCGAAGTTGAGCCATTGGCATCTGTATTGGTAAAAACGTGATACACCCTAGCATTGATGGTACTATCGGTGCTGGTTGAAGTCAATGTATATGGAGTGGTGGTTGATGCGGCATTATCTAAAGTTTCGTAATTCCAGGTTGTACCTGCAGTGGTGGTCATGTAAGAAGTGTTTCCATCGCCAACTTTATTTTTTTTGCAGGAAATGGTTAACATCATAAGGCAAAAGCAGCCCAAAACAATCTTTTTCATGATTTTATTTGAATTTAGGACGTAATATTAGGAAAAATTCTTTACAAGTTAAATAATTTCTCCTATCTTTGCGCTCCAAAATTTATGGCGAAGCAAGCATTAATAAAACAAGACGGAACGATTATCGAGGCATTGAGTAATGCTATGTTTAAGGTTAAATTGGAAAATGGGCATGAGATTTTAGCTACTATTTCTGGTAAAATGAGAATG
>CANGEZ010000268.1 GCA_947452875.1 Chitinophagaceae bacterium | reverse complement strand
TTTTATCAGCTGGAATTTTAGGATACAAAATAAAGAAGCATGTCATTTTTTATGAAATCGTTGCAAAAAGAGAAATTGAGATTATTAGAATACTGCATGGAATGATGGACTTAAAGAGTAGAGTATAAGCCCCCTAAATCCCCCGAAGGGGGACTTTGATTGTGTTTTGTTGGATTACCTTCATTCGTAACGATGGCTTCCCCCTTTGGGGGATTGAGGGGGCTCACGAATTCACGAATTAATTTTACCGCGGAGAAGATGAGAAAGAAGAGGTTTCGCAGAGGGGTTAGAAGAAAATGTTTGTTGTTTTTGGTTTGTTGTTTTTGTTTGGGAATTTATCCAGCATCCAGTATCCAGTATCCAGCATCTAGCCTATCCAGCATCCAGCATCCAGTATCCAGCATCCAGTATCCAGTATCCAGCATCCACCCTATCTATATAAACATTTGCAAATAAAAAAAATTACCACTATGTTTGTTGCCGATTTTCACTTCCAATATCTGCAGTAAAGGTTTAAAAAGTTTTTTTGAATGTAAAATGTAAAATATCCAATGTAAAATAGCCTGCCCCGATACCTCGGGGTAAAAGTTGGATGTAGAACGTCAAATGAGTTCATATTCTAAAGTGCTTGTCAACCTATTGAACCTATTGAACATCTTGAACTTTTTAAACAAAACACCAAACACCAAACACCAAACGCCAAACATTTTAAAACAAACATCTTCTATTATGAAAAAGCTCCTTTTCGTTCTACTCATCCTATCAGTAGCAACTTCTTACGCACAAGTACCTTCATATGTGCCTACAAATGGGCTGGTGGCGTATTATCCTTTTAATGGAAATGCAAATGATGTGAGTGGTAATGGGAATAATGGAGTGGTGAATGGGGCGACTTTGACGACTGATAGAAATGGGAACGCGAATACTGCTTATTCTTTCAATGGCATTAATAATTATATAAACGTTCCATTTTCAAATTCTTTAAATAGCATTCAATCAGGATTAACAATGTCTGCTTGGGTATTAATGGATGGAGGAACAGGTTCAGGAACACCACCTAGAGTTATGGAATTGAGAGGAGCTTATGGTAATGGAGGAGATGCTGGTTTTGTAATGTTGGCACAAGACAATTCTAATGTTTCTAGAACATTTGAAACTAGATTTTATAATAACAGCGGTAACAATAATATTTCAATTTCACCAACCAATTCAGTATCTTCTCTAACATGGCATCATCTTGTTTTCACTGCAAATGGTTCTAATGGTGTTGGTTTGTTTTATGTAGATGGGACATTAAGGAATACAAATTCGGGAATGACATTTCAAGGTTTAATAAGTGCTTGTAATTACAACACAAATCCATTGATAATTGGAGCAGAAACTAATTTGTTAGGTAAATGGGGAGGCAAACTCGACGACATCGCCATCTACAACCGCGCCCTCTCCCAATCTGAAATCACGGGCTTATATAACGCCGGCACCAACACCTGCCTGCCTTCATACCTCCCCACCACCGGCCTCGTAGGTTACTGGCCTTTCTGCGGTAATGCTAATGATGAAAGTGGTAATGGAAATAATGGTACGGTAAATGGAGCGACTTTGACGACGGATAGGTTTGGGAATGTGGGGAAGGCGTATAGTTTTGATGGATATAATAACATTTCAATTACTCATAATAATGCATTGAATATCTTGACAGATTTATCAATTTCTGCATGGTTTTTAAGTGAAGGCCCCCCATCTTTCAGGACTAATCACATGATTGTTGCTAAGAGATCAAGTACTGAGTTTAATAACTTTCCATATGCGCTTTGCATAAACTATCAGTATGGCATTCCATCTGATTATAAAAAACCAATGTTTCTTTCTGCAAGTTATTATCCTTCAGGTTATCAATATCTTCAGTCACAAAATGATATTACAAATGGAGTTTGGAATCACATTGTTTCTGTTGTTTTCGGAAATAGTTTGAAGATTTATTTAAATGGGAATATTATCTTGGACACTATTGTAGATAATACAAAAAGGGTAGTGAATGTTGCAAATCTTTTGTTTGGTTCAGGAGCAAGAACTGATTTGCCTTCAGAGCAATTTGTTGGCAAACTTGACGACATCGCCATCTACAACCGTGCCCTCTCCCAATCCGAAATCACCTCTCTTTACAACTCAAACTCTTGCATCGCCAACATCACAAATAACGATACAACAATTTGCAAAGCTGCAAGTGTAACCTTAAATGCAGTAACTTCAAATTCAATAATTAATAATAGTCAAGCATGGCAAAATATTTCTAATCAAAATGATTTTTATACACGAATTATAAAAACAAATGCAGGTTATTATTTGTGTGGTGCACAATCAAATAGTATGTTATATAAAAGCAATGACTTGTCTAGCTTTATTCCATTTTCGTCACCATTAATTTCTCATACACTATCTTTTGGTAAAGATAAAAATGGTGTACTATATTTTGGGACCGGGCATGAAGGTATTTATAGGTCTACGGATAATGGAAATACATGGAATTATAACGTGGCATCTGGTTATGGATGCGGGAATTTAGATTTTGATTTCGATTCAACAAATAATTTATATACAGGAGTTGGTGGTTTTCTTAGAGGCTTACATGTAAGTAATAATAATGGAACAAATTGGCAAAATAATTTCCCTGGAATTGACTTTACAGACATAGATTGTGTTTCATTGATAAATAAAATTTTTATACTCTCAAACTCATATTTAGGTGTGTCAAGCAATAACGGTCTTACATGGAGTCAAATAACAGGCCAACCATTTTCAAACAATACAATAATGGTAAAGCACATTGGTAATACCGTATTTGTATTCACTAATACAGGAAGTATTTATAGGTCAACCGATAATGCAAATTCATGGTCATTATATTCGACGTTTCCAATATCAGCAACTCCATCAATTTATCTAAATGATGCTATTTTAGATTCAAATGGCGATTGGTGGATTGCCATTGATCAAAATGGTGTATTCCATAGTACAAATGCTGGGCTAAATTGGAGTAATGAAAACGCGAGCTTATCAGGAGGTACTCATTATTTATTTAAAGACAATAACTCTATTATTGTCACAACTTCAACTGGAATTTTTAGAAAATCTTATCAAGCAAATTCCTACCTCTGGTCTACCGGCGCCACTACCCCAAGCATTACCGTTAGTCCGCTGGTAACTACCACTTACTACTGCACGGTAAGCGATGGTGTAAATACTTGCAGAGATAGTGTAAAAATAACCGTAGGTGCAACGGCATTGCCAACCACACCTTTGGCCATAACCGGTGCCACTGATGTGTGTAGTTATATCGGCGCAGATACTGCCAGCGTTTCTTTAAATTATAAATGCAATAAAGTAAGCACGGCGAGTTCTTATTTATGGAGTGTACCCGCCGGCGTTACATTGTTATCAGGTCAGGGAGATACTTCTGTAAATCTAAGATTCAGCGCTTCATTTGTATCAGGAGCTATCACCGTAAAATCGGTAAACGTTTGTGGTGTGA